>DATKNH010000124.1 GCA_035541455.1 Syntrophorhabdales bacterium | reverse complement strand
GAAGAAATCGTCGGTGAAGCTCTTGCCCCCTTCCGTAAGCAGGTGGTGATTGCCACCAAGTTCGGGTTCGACCTTGATGCTGAAATTGTGGGCGCCCCCAGCCTCAACAGTCGACCGGAGCACATCAAAAAAGTTGCAGAGGCCTCGCTCAAACGACTCAGGACTTATGTCATCGATCTGTTCTATCAGCACCGCGTCGACCCGAACGTGCCGATCGAAGACGTGGCAGAGGCGGTTAAAGACCTGATCAAGCAAGGCAAGGTAAAACACTTCGGCCTTTCGGAAGCAGGCGCAAAGACAATCCGCCGCGCGCATGCCGTGCAGCCTGTCCCGGCCGTTCAGAGTGAATATTCAGTATGGACGAGAGACCCGGAGGCGGAAGTGCTGCCCACCTGCGAAGAGCTCGGGATTGGTTTCGTTCCCTGGAGCCCCCTTGGCCAAGGATTCCTTACAGGAAAGATGGACGCAAACATGAAATTTGACAGTGTTACCGACCTTCGGTCCGTTTTTCCGCGCTTCACACCTGAAGCCCGAAAAGCCAACATGGGAATAGTCGATCTGCTTCGAGCTATTGCAAAACGGAAGAAAGCGACACCGGCGCAGATTGCCCTTGCATGGCTGCTTGCCAAGAAACCGTGGGTCGTCCCCATTCCTGGGACAACGAAACTGGAACACCTGGATGATAATCTCGGGACGCTTTCAGTTGAACTTACATCCGATGATCTCCGAGAGATTGATAGCGTGACCTCAAAGATAAAGGTGGAAGGGATTCGGCTCCCGGAAGAACATATGAACCTGATAGACCGTTGAAGAGAGAGCTGAAGACCGACCAAGTGAGACAAGAGGGCAAAGAGTCAGGAAGAAGGAGGAATTGCGATGAGTAGAGAATCTACCAACCAACACCAAATAATTCCACACCGCAAGCTTGGCCGCTCATTGGAGGTTTCTGCGCTCGGACTCGGCTGCATGGACTTCGCCTGGGCTTACGGCCCCTCCACAGAGGTGCAGCACGCGGTGAAGGTAATCCGGGCGGCGTATGAACGCGGGGTTACGTTCTTCGATACCGCCGAAGTCTACGGGCCATTTCTCAGTGAGGAAATGGTTGGGGAAGCATTGGCGCCGATTCGTGATCACGTGGTCATCGCAACGAAGTTCGGGTTTGAAGTCGACCCGGCGACGAAACAGCGTCGCGGCCTGAACAGTCGACCCGACTACATCAAGCGCGTCGCGGATGCCTGCCTCAAGCGTCTCAGGACCGACAGGATTGACCTCTTCTATCAACATCGTGTCGATCCCAACGTCCCGATTGAGGACGTCGCGGGAGCGGTAAAGAACCTGATCGCGGAAGGGAAGGTGCGACACTTTGGTCTTTCTGAGGCGGGAGGCGCAACTATTCGCCGCGCTCATGCGGTGCTCCCGGTGACCGCGGTGCAGAACGAATACTCGCTCTGGACGCGCGATCCTGAACACGAGGTTCTGCCGACCTGTGAGGAACTCGGGATCGGTTTCGTGGCGTGGAGCCCGCTGGGAATGGGCTACCTGACCGGCACCGTCAGCCCGTCGACGGCCTTCGATCCCACGTCAGACCTGAGAGTGATGTTCCCCCGTTTTTCAGCTGAGGCGCGCCGCGCGAACAGGGCCGTCGTTGAGCTGCTTCAGAGCGTGGGTCGCCGGAAAGACGCAACGCCTGCCCAGATTGAGCTCGCCTGGCTGCTCGCCCGGAAGCCCTGGATCGTTCCAATCCCTGGTACTACAAAGCTGAAGCACCTCGAAGAGAATCTCGGGGCGCTCAAGGTCCAGCTGAGCGCGGAGGACATGAGAGAGATCGCCGAGGGGTTCGCACGGATCCACGTGCAGGGCGCTCGGGCACCGGAGGAGATAGGCAAGCTTCATGACGTGGGTGCCAATATCGGAACAAGCTCGGCTGGCGGGCACGGCATGTCTCCCTTGCCTCCAAGGCCAGCTTAGTAGATGGCTGAAGTCGAGAACTTCGGCGCAGTGGCCGTCAAGTTCGCTCCGAATAAACTCTGGCAGATCCATAGCACCTGCTTCGATGCGCGTTCGTTTCAATGCGTTATGTCGGGGAACTTTCCGCGGGATTAGGACGTAATTTCCTATGTATATACCGTAACAAAGGAACTAGCCCATGAAGAAGAACCGTATGAAAAAAGCGGCCTATGTGCTGCTGGGAGGAGTAGTAATGATGATGATGAGCACTGTATCTGCAAAGGATTCTGAAAAAGTTCTGATTGCGTATTTTTCGCGGGCCGGAGAAAATTACAACGTCGGATATCTGAAAGTAGGCAATACTGCAGTCATGGCAGGATACATCCACGAACGGCTGTCGGGCTCAGATATTTTTAAGATTGAGCCGGTTGTTCCGTACCCTGATAAGTATGATGAATGCACGGAGGTTGCAAAGAAAGAGCAGCGCGAAGATGCCCGCCCGGGAGTTAAGACGCATATTGCAGATATCAATAAGTACGATGTCATATATATTGGATACCCGATCTGGTGGGGAACGATGCCGCAGATGATGTTCACATTCCTTGAGGAATACAACTTAGGCGGCAAGACGATCGTTCCATTCTGCACGCATGAGGGAAGCGGCTTCGGCCGTAGCGTCAATGACCTCAAGAAGAAATGCCCTAAGTCGAAGTTCCTCGACGGGTTGGCGGTGCGCGGATCGGATGTAAAGAAGGCACAGAAAGAAGTCAATGCCTGGATTGACAAGACAATGAAAGCGGTTAAGTAGCCAAATAAGGCTGTACTAGAACAGGGAATTAAGAGCCATACACATCAGTTAAATTGTACTAAGGCAAAAGGAACCCATCGTGAAAGCTATAGCTATAAATGGAAGCCCCAGGTCGGGCGGCAATACGGAGATCCTGCTCAAAAAGGTGCTTGAACCACTTGAAGCTGCCGGCTGGAGCACGGAGTACTTGCAGATTGGGGGAAAACCGGTGCGGGGTTGCACGGCCTGCCTCAAGTGCTTCGAGAAGCAGAACGGACGGTGCAGCATCGAGAGAGATGATATGAACAAGTACCTGGAAAAGATCTACGCGGCTGATGCTGTGATTCTCGGTTCCCCGACCTTCTTCGCAGACGTCACCCCCGAGTTGAAAGCCCTAATCGATCGAGCCGGCTTTGTGGCGTTGGCTAACGGCGGGATGCTCAGGGGAAAGATCGGGGCCGCTGTGGTGGCAGTCCGGCGCGGTGGCGCAACCCACGTGTTCGATACCATCAATCACATGTTCTTTCTGTCTTCCATGATTGTACCCGGATCCATCTACTGGAACTTCGGGATTGGACGCGATAAAGGCGAGGTGCTTGGCGACGATGAGGCCATGCGGAATATGAACCATCTCGGGCAAGCTATTGCATGGCTCGGTCATGCCATAGCCTCTGCCCCCGGTGCTTTCCCTATCCCTCCCTATAATGTGGAGTTGCCGCGTGAGGGAAACTCCACATAGGGGACAGCTGATTACCAGCTCTAAATGTTCCACGAAAAGGCAAAAAAGCTGCCACACCATTTCGGGAAGACAATTTGAAGAGCGGATAGGAATTGCTTCACTGTCTCCTATGCACGAACTTCCGGTCGCCATTACCGGTTGACGTCTAGTCCGAAGTTCCATGTGAAATCACGATAAAAATGGTCTCTTTCCCTTGCCGGTAGCCGGAAAGCTTGAAAGTGGGCTCTTCCATTTGTGCCCATGTAATATGTCATTTAGTAGTTGACAGTAGTGTAGTGTGGTGGTATGATGTGCTCATGTACATCGATGTGGTGCCGAACCGCAACTCACGGCCGGCTGTTCTGCTTAGGGAAGCGTGGCGTGAAGGGAAAAAGGTCAAGCGGCGGACCGTTGCGAATCTCACGGACTGGCCGGAAGAGAAGGTTGAAGCACTCAGGCGCGTTTTGAAGGGTGAAACCGCTGTGGCACCGAAAGAAGCCTTCCATATCGAACGTTCCCTGGCCCACGGCCACGTGGAGGCGGTTTTGGGAACCATACGAAGAATCGGCCTTGATAGCGTCATCGCATCCAAGAGAAGCCGCGAGCGTGATCTCGTCATCGCCATGCTGGCAGAGCGTCTCCTCCATCCTTCCTCGAAACTCGCCACGGCGCGGCTCATAAACACCACGACGCTTGCGGAAGAGCTTTCTTGCACCGATACCGATGAGGACGATCTCTACCGTGCGATGGACTGGCTGCTTGCCCGCCAGGAGATGATTGAAAAGAAGCTGGCTTCGAAGCACCTCGCAGAAAGAGCATCCGTGCTCTACGATGTCACGAGCAGCTACTATGAAGGCAGGACCTGCCCCTTGGCGCTGTTCGGCCATGACCGGGACGGAGAGAAAGGAAAGCCGATCATCGTCTACGGAGTGCTCACCGATCAGCAAGGGTGTCCAGTCGCCGTCAGCGTCTATCCCGGCAACACCGGTGATCCCACCACGGTTCCCGATCAGGTGCAAACACTGAAAAACCGTTTCGGGCTGAACCGCCTTGTTTTGGTCGGCGACCGGGGCATGCTCACGAATACGCAGATCGATACCCTGAAGGCCCACCCGGGCATCGGCTGGATCTCGGCACTGCGCTCCCGCGCCATCCGGAACTTGGTCGAGGGGGAAAGCCTTCAGCTGTCGCTCTTCGACCAGACGGATCTTGCCGAGATCGTATCCGACGACTATCCCGACGAGCGGCTCATCGCCTGCTTCAATCCGCTTTTGGCGGAAGAACGGAAGAGAAAGCGACAAGAGCTTCTTGCCGCGACCGAGGGTGAACTCTCTCGCATCGCCCGTCAGGTGACACGGCGCACCCGCACGCCGCTCGACAAGGCCGAGATCGGCAAGAAGGTGGGGGGCGTGCTCGGCCGGTTCAAGGTGGGCAAGCACTTCAAGGTGACGATCGGCGAGGGAACGTTCTCCTTTGCCCGGAATGAGCTGTCGATCCAGCGAGAGGAAGCCTTAGACGGCATCTACGTCATCCGCACGAGTGAACCGCAAGAAACCCTCTCCCCCGAGGATGCGGTCCGCACGTATAAGAACCTTGCGCACGTCGAGCGCGCCTTCCGGAGCTTAAAAGGGCTCGATCTGCTCATACGGCCCATCTGGCACAGGACCGAAGCGCACGTCAAAGCCCACATTTTTCTCTGCCTACTCGCCTATTACGTGGAGTGGCATATGCGGAAGTCTCTGGCGCCGCTCCTTTTTGATGACGAAGAACTGCCGGAGAAAAGAACGATGAGAGACGCGGTGCGGCCGGCGAAAGCGTCTCCTTCTGCCCTGAGGAAGAAGAGGACGGGCCTTACCCCGGATGGTCTTCCCGTCCAGAGCTTCTCGACCCTGCTCGCCGAACTGGCCACCCGGTGCCGTCATCGCGTGAGGATCGGTACCGATCCCGCTCAACCGTCTTTCTTGCGGGTAACCGACCTCACACCTCTTCAAGCGCGGGCATTTGAACTCCTCAGGCTGTAGCCAGTAAACGGAAACTCCTCTTTTCTAAAACTCCTTCTCTCACAAGGAAATACTGCATTACGAGGTAAGGAACTTCGGACTAATGAAAACTGAAAGCCGTGGACGACCGCTTCACCAGGACGACCGCACTGCGTGCTCGGACGATTACGAACATGTCAGCTGAAGTCGCGCCGGATAAACGCTCTTTATGCCGGGGGGATTCGCGTCAGGCCGTACATGTACGGCCGGAGCGCCTCCGGCACACCGATTGAGCCATCAGCCTGCTGATAATTCTCCATCACAGCCATAACGGTTCTCCCGATGGCGAGACCAGATCCGTTCAGAGTGTGGACGAACTCGATCTTGCCTGCACTGGTCCGGTATCTGATTCTTGCACGCCGCGCCTGAAAGTCTGAGAAATTGCTGCACGAAGATATCTCCCGGTAAATATTCTGCCCGGGCAGCCAGACTTCAATATCGTAGGTTTTTGAAGAGGAAAACCCCAGGTCCCCTGTGCAAAGCGCTGAAACGCGGTAGTGGATATTCAATCTTCTCAGCACCTCTTCCGCATTCAGGAGAAGGCCTTCAAGCTCATCGTAGGAATTCTTTGGATGGGCGAACTTGACCAGCTCGACTTTGTTGAACTGGTGCTGCCGCGTAAGCCCTCTTGTGTCTTTTCCATGTGCGCCTGCTTCCGCCCTGAAGCACGGAGTATAGGATACGTACTTGACGGGTAGCTCGCTCTCCTTCAGGATCTCGTCTTTGAAAATATTGGTAACAGGCACTTCCGCGGTTGGAATGAGAAAATAATCGAAGCCCTGGAGCTTGAAGAGTTCCTCTTCAAATTTGGGCAACTGGCCGGTTCCGGTCATTGTGTCCCTGTTCACCATGAAGGGAGGAAGCACTTCGGTATAGCCGTGTTCTCGCACGTGAAGGTCGAGCATGAAGTTGATGAGCGCCCTCTCCAGAAGCGCTCCGTAGGATTTATAGAGGGTGAATCTGGTGCCTGTTATTTTGGCTGCGCGCTTGAAATCGAGTATGTCGAGCTTCTCGCCGATGTCCCAGTGCGCCAGGGCTGCGAAGTCGAAGACCGGCTTCACCCCCCAGACGCGCACTACCTGGTTGTCTGCCTCGCCGGAGCCCTGAGGAACAGATTCATGAGGGATGTTGGGGATGATGAGAATCAAGTCCTCCCACGCCTTTTCTGCAACCTTGAGTTCTTGCTCCAGCGTCTCTATAGTCTTTCCGACCTCGCGCAGGTGCACTATTTTTTCAGTTGCGTCCTGGCCGGCCTTCTTTTGCTTTGCTATCTCATCGGAGGTTTTGTTTCGCTCGCTTTTCAGGTCCTCCGCCTGTCTGATTAGTGCTCTCCTTTTCTCATCGACAGCAATCACCTGCTGGAGATCAAATTGCGTACCCCTCTTTTCCAGGCTGGCTCTTACCACATCAGGTTTTTCTCGTATCAGCTTTGGGTCGATCATTCAGTCCTCCATGAAATCCTTGTTGAACTCAAGAGGAAGGTACGTGTAGACCACTCCTCTGATAGTGTAGACCGGCTCTCCGTCCAGGAGGAGCTGGACCTTGTTCACATCTTTGAAGTTCGAGGTAAACGAGTTTACCAGACTGTAAACCATCAGCATCTCGGGGGGTGCACCGGGATATGTCTCGGCGAGATTCCTGGAGACGTTCACGTAGAGTATCCCGTCAAGACCAACAGCCGTGTCACGCAATTGGACACCTGCAGCGATCACCTTGTCTTTCTTTAATTCTCTGAGAATGATATCCGCTTTTTCTCTGTCGGGAATGTCCGAGCGTACTTCCAGGACGCGGTTTGAGAGCCTGCTTGTACCATCGGAAGAGAAGAGACGGATGGTTTCCTTGCGGACAGTGATGGAGCCTCTCTGCTGCACGCTGGTTGCTTCTCTAAACCAGTGGAGCCATTGGTATACTGCAACAGCCACCAGGATGGCACACGCTATGCCAATGATGACTTTATGCCTGCGCTGCATGTTCGTGGTCTTTCAGAAACGCTTCGGAAGTTATCACACGAAAGAGCGGTGAGAGAGAAGAGCGACGATGATTGTTCAGCGTACTTTCGTGATGTTCCCTCCTCGCCGCTGCACACAAATCTTCCAGGAGGATCGTATGAAAATCGTGACAAATGGCGTCAATAGCGGTGGCTATAACGCAGACATGGGTGTTGATACCGCCTATCGCCACAGTGTCAACCCCGTATGTTCTGAGCGTCTGGTCAAGGTCGGTTTTGAAAAAAGCACTGAATCTTCGCTTCGGAAGAATGATATCCGCCGGCTCCGGCGCGAGATCGTGCAGGACTTCAGCGCCGGCGGTTCCCCGTATCGCGTAAGGCTTCAGCTTGCCTTTAAAAATGAAATCCTCTCTCAGAAAGCTGTCGTTAGCGAATATCACGGGAATTGAAAGGGTTCTGCATTTCGCCAGAAAGAGTTTCATCGGCTGGACGATCTTCTCCTCATCCCGCTCCTTGTTCCTGGGCTCACGGAAACTGTCCTCAAGCATGTCAACGATAATCACTGCAGGTTTCACAACTGGTTTTTTCCTTTCAAGAAAAGTCTGACGAAATTGTCGCAGAGAGCGTTGGACACCTCTTGCGCGGGCCTGTCCAGCGCCTCCGCGATCCGCGCGAAGACGAGCCTGACCAATGCAGGCTCGTTTCGCGTGCCCCTGTGCGGCTCTGGTGTCAGGAATGGTGCGTCCGTTTCGGGCAGTATCCGGTCGAGCGGTACGAAGCGCACTATTTCGCGAAGGAGGGATGCCTTCTTGTAGGTGATTGTTCCCGGTATTGAGAGATGAAAACCCATGTCGAGCAGTTTCTTTGCGGTGGCGAGATCGTAGGAGAAGCAGTGCATGACGGCTCCGTGGGGGGCCGCACCGGTCTCGGCCAGAATGTGGAGTGTCTCGTCGCGGGCCTCTCTCGAGTGAACGATGATTGGAAGGGATAACTCGCGGGCCAGCGCTATCTGGGCGCGGAAGGCGTTGATCTGGATTTCTTTCGGCGCGTAGTTCCGGTAGAAATCCAATCCTATTTCTCCGTACGCAACGAGCTTCTTGTTGACGAAGAATCCTTTTATCCTCTTCGCAAGCGCTTCGTCGAAATTACGGCTGTTGTGAGGGTGAATACCAAAAGCCCCGTATACAGCATCGTGAGAATCAACTATATCGAGAGCCGTCGCAAAGTACTTCTCCTCGGTCGCCACCGTGAGCATGTACGCAAGTCCTGCCTTGACGCCTCTCTCGATGACTTTTTTACGGTCCTTGTCGTAATCTTCCATCTCCAGGTGGCAGTGCGAATCGACGAACATGAATGGTTATAGCATGGCCAGAAAGCCTTCGTCAAAGGCGCACAGCGGGGGTGGAGGGAGGCGTCATTTATTTCAGCCGTGTGATGGTGTATAGTAACGCTCGTGCTTAGCATGAGAAAGAAAAGCAGCATATTCCTTGTCGGACTGATTCTTCTTCTCTTCCCGCTTTTCGTCGGGGCTGAATACGCGCCGTTCGCGATAATAAGCGATACACATATAGGGTTGCAGGAATCGGTGTACATTGCCTTCATCCAGGCAGTGGAGGCGGAGAAGATACAGGTAATTTTCCATACGGGTGATGCGATACACGTACCTGGCGACGTGATGCAATGGGCGCGGTTCGTGCAGATCACGGGTCAGGGGAAGACAGTGCACCTTGCTGCAGGAAACCATGACGTAAGTGACAAGGAATCATTTGCCGTTTTCCTGAAGTACTTCCCTGAACCGTACTATTCCTTTTCGGACGGCGATACGCTCTTTGTAATCCTGAACACGGAACTGCCCGGCCAGAAGTCGAGGATAGCGGGGGAACAGCTGGAGTGGCTGAAGACAGATCTTCAGAGGGCATTCCGGTATAAATTTATATTTCTTCACGAGCCGCTTTTTCCTGTTGTCCGTCTGCACGGCCTGGACATCCACAAAGCGGCAAGAGATGCGCTGCACCAGCTTTTTGTCAGGACCGGCGTTTCCCTCGTAATTGCCGGCCACGACCATCTCTACGAGCGCAAGATGAGGGACGGTGTCACCTATGTTATTCAGGGAGGCGGAGGCGGAGTGATGCCCTTTTTCATGCATAACGGCGATTTTCATCACTACATGCTCGGAAGAAGGGCGGATGACGGTTACACTTTTATCCTGAAAGACATGAAGGGAAACGTCAGGGACCAGTTCTCAATCACGCGGCAGCCGTTAAAAGGTGTGTACGTTGAGACGCCTCAGTGACAGGTGGGCGAATACCTAAGGTGTAGAGCGTGCCAAGAGTAATGATCCATGCTGCTTCTTACGAGCGGCTCGCTGAGGCCATCGACAAGGCATTTTCGCTCTTCCCTCTGGAACTGCAAGGGAAGAATGTCTTCATAAGCCCCAATGTGCTGCGCGCCTCCGAAGCAAGAGAAGGCATCGTGACTCATCCTGCGGTTCTCCGGTCCGTCGTGGAAAAAGTGGAAGCGATGAGACCTGCTGCGATTGTTGTGGGCGACAATCCGGGACTGCACGGCTACGGCATAAACGAGCAATGCTTCAAGATGACGGGCCTGATGGAGGCAGCCAAGGGGTATTATCGCAACATCGGCAATGAATCACGTAAGATGACCTTTAACCCCGAATTTATGGACGAGGTGAGCGTCTCCGCAGCCGTGTTGGACGCTGACATTGTCATCAGCCTCCCCAAGTTCAAGACTCACGGGTTAACGGTGGTCACCGGTGCAATCAAGAACTGTTATGGTTTTTTGCCGGGCGCCCAGAAGGCCAGGCTGCACAAGGCGGCAGGCTGCGCTGAGCGCTTCCATGAGATGCTTGTTGATGTGTTCCGGCTCCGTGTGCCCGACCTCTTCATTGTGGACGCTGTGGTGGGTATGGAGGGAAACGGCCCGGCAGGACCTGACCTCAGAGAGATAGGCCTGATCCTGGCTTCGGACAACGGTGTGGCCATGGATGCGGTAATCGCCACGATGATGGGACTTGATCCGGCACGCCTGCGGTTCCTGCAGAAAGCGAAGGCAATGGGGCTCGGCGACTACGATCTGGATACCATCGAGATCGTCGGGAAGCTAGAGCGTCTTATCGATTTCAAGCTTCCTCCTCTGGGCGGAGAATCGAATCTCCAGGATCAGAATCTCCAGGATATACTCCACAGCCGCACGATACTGCGGCCTCACGCCGACCTCGGCCTTTGCACAGCCTGTGGCGCCTGTGTCGACCAGTGCCCTGTCTCTGCGCTGTCGCTCGGCGAAGAGGATCGCGTCCCAAAGGCAGACAATGACACGTGCATTACCTGCTTCTGCTGCCAGGAGATCTGCCCCGAGAAGGCTATCACGCTCAAATAGAATCTATCTGCGGATCACTAGAGCTTCAACAATGCCCTGGCGTTATCAAGGTAGATCATCTGTTTTTCCTGATCGGTTATGGCCATTGCATCCACAGCCTCAATGGTGTGGATGACGCGGTTGCCCATCTCCGCGTCGTACGGCATATCTGTTCCAAAGAGCAGATGGTGTGCGCCGAAGAAAGCGTGGCCGCACATCAGGCCTGGAGTTCCGCGGCCAAGTACCGTATCGGTATAGAACATTTTGAAATAATCGATGAAAGGCCTGCTCAGTCTGGTTGTGCTCTCCATCCCGTGAATGGTGCGGGAGGCGTCGTACGACTCCACCATTCTCCCTGCAAAGAAAGGCACCAGTGCTCCGCAATGATGGACGATGACCTTAAGCTGAGGGAGCTTTTCCATGATACCGCCGAGTACGAGATGCAGCATGGCAGCGGTAGACTCGTACGGCCAGCCGAAGACGTGATTCATAAAGTACATTTCGTAGTCGTCCCGGTCGATCGGCCTCACAGGGTGGATCCAGATGGGGAGGTTGTAGTCAGACATTCTCTTAAGGAGGGGCAGCAGATCGTCAAGGTTCCACTGCCTGTTCTTGACCGGTGTGAACAGCTGGATGCCCTTAAGCCCGAGATCCCTCACCGCGCGGTCAAGTTCATTAGCGGCATCATCTATATCCATCATGGCCAGTGAAGCCACGCCTGCGGCAAAACGGTCAGGATGTTTGTTCGCCAGTTCTGCCATCTCGTCATTAGCCATTTTAGCGAACTCCGCACCCGATTTCGGATCGTCGAAAATGAGGGTCGCAGTCATCGCCATGGTGAGGACCTGTTTCACCTCGGGGCAGTTGTCCATTACGCGGAATCTCTGATCCATATCGTACAGGGTTGGAAGACGACCCACATGGTCTGAAAGGTGGGGCGCCACCCTGGCAAGAGCAGTCTTGTATTTCGGTGGAACTATGTGCGTAAAAATGTCGATCTTCACTGCGTGTCCTCCTTCTTATCACTTTAACCATCGCTTCTTATCCTCAGGCTGCAGGTAGGTGCCCAGGTCCACCTCAGGCCAACTACTCCTGGTGAAGAAGGTGATGCCCGGTGATTTCTCCGCTACCCTGTACGCCCACGGGATAGTGGCGTCGACAATCATCTTACCCGTTATGATCGGCTCCTCTGAGAGCTCCCGCACGCCTGCAATAGGATTATTCTGGTGGGAGCGCGCCTCCGGGAGAATGTGAACCTGTTTGGAAAAGTTGCACCGCGTGGAGACTGCCCAGTCAACCTCCCGATAGTTGCGGATGTCGATATCTTCGTCCACTATGGTCACCTGGTCGAGGGCGGTAGATGATCCATGACCAAAAGCTGCCATGGCAACGTTCAACTGGTAGCCCTCGTGATGCGGATGGGTCTTCCGCACTTTAATGACAGCGTGGTGACGGCGAGCCCCGTGAGTGAATGCGGCATCGACAACGAATTCTCCGGCAAAACTCCGCAGCGTACGCAGAAGCTGCGCCTCGTTGCCTATGGAAACCACGTTCGGGATGGCGCCGGGCACGAAGATCGGGACGACCGGATTATTGCGAAACGTTATAGCAGTAACATCCATCAGCGGCGGGTTTATGTTCATGCCCAGGTAGCCGAGGTATTCCGGCCACGGGCCTTCGTTGCCCAGTTTGTAGGGCGGGCGGATTTCTCCCTCGACGACTACCTCGGCGTGTGCGGGAACGAGCATGTCGACCGTTTCCGCTTTGACCATCTCCACAGGCTCGCGCACCAGGGCTCCGGCCAGACCGACCTCATCGTAGCCGTACGGCAATTCTGATGTGGCGGCTTCATAGATAGACGGGTGGACCCCGAGACAGAGCGCCACCTGCAGGGGAACGTTGATCTCTTTGGCCACCTGAAGATGCATGCCGCCATGCTGGGTTACTCTCAGATTGACCGTGACCTTGCCCCGCGGCTGCAGGGTCACCCGGTACATGCCCATGTTTATGCGGCCAGTTCTTGGATGTTTGGTAAAGACAACCGTGTGATAGTAAAGATGCTTTGATTGCGACGCGCCTTTTGTGGGAAAGATGATCTTGCCGAGATCAACAGGAGACTTCCGTACGTTCTCTTTGCATGGCGCGTTTGTGACAAGCCGTGGTGCCAGAGGTTTCTCCAGCGCTTCCACAATATAGCTGTTGAGCGCGATGGGTTCCATCGGCAAATCCAGAGAGCGCAGGACCCGGCTTCTATCCCCGAAGAACGCACCGCACGCCCGGACACCAGGATATTTCTTGACGCTTTCAAAGAGGAGCGCTGGAATTTTAGGAAGCCTGGCAAGGGCCTTTACAACGGCAGGAATCTCGATCAGGGGATCAACGGACCGCTTCACCCGGACAAGTTCTCGTTCCTGCTCGATCTTATGCAATACTGCCCTCAAATCCTGTTTTTCGATGGACATCTCCCGCCTCCTCTCAGCGTTCCCTTTTCTTTTGCCATCCACAGTCGGCTTTGTCAATGGAAATCATGCGTGACATTTGTCGTGACATTTGGATTGACAAGGCGCCACCTTCGCGGTAGGTTTCTTCCTAATTTCTCACTAAGAGGGGAGAACGCCATGACGTACGACGCTTTTTTGGAACTGGTAAAGAAAAGACGCAGCATCCGCAGTCTCAAACCTGACCCTTTACCCGATGACTACGTAGAGCGCATCATCGAGGCTGCACGCTTTGCCCCTTCGGGCGCGAATTCTCAGCCATGGGAATTCGTCGTAATCAAAGACCCGGAGACCAAAAACAGAATAGCTGCACTCATCGCCGAGCAGGGAGAACCGGCTCGCAAAGTGGAGATCGCCAGGGATGAAGACCTGCGGTTCCCGGGAGCGCAGGGCCCTGCACGGGAACCGGGTTACAAGAGTGCGCCGGTCTTTATACTTCTCTGCGGGGATCCGAGGACGAAAGAAGCGTATCCCCTTTTTACCACGATGACGCGGGGCGACTCCCATTTTGCATCGGGTCTCGCCAGTGCTTTTCTCTACATGACACTTGCTGCGACATCGCTTGGCCTTGGCTCGCAGTGGGTGAGTGCCACGGGGGGCCCGCTTGTCAAGCCCCTTCTGAGGAAGCTTCTTGACATCCCCCACGGGATCGAGATTTATGACATGCTTGTCGTTGGCTGGCCCGCATCTCAGCCCAACGAGCGCTTTGTAAGGGAAAGGGCCGAGATGGTGCATTACGAGCGTTTCGATACGGCAAAATACAGAAGCGACGCGCAAATGCGGGAGTATATTGCGCGACTTCGCAAAGGATAGATAATACCGGCTCACGGCGCGCGGCTCACGGCGCTCCCGCACCATGCACTGCTACAGGGCAACGTAGGGCAGGTCGAGCAGACTCACGTAGTATTTCCAGCGGCCGGCGATGGGCTCGGCTTCCTCCAGGTTGAGCTGGACCTCTTCGGGCGTTTGTGGGCTTGCAGTGCCTATCATGCTGGTCAGCAGGGTCACCTTCGCCTGCATCTCCAGCCATATTGCATTGATCACTGCCTCTTCCACGGACTTGCCCGTCATGAGAATGCCGTGGTTCTTCAGGTGACATGCAAGGGCGTCGCCCAGCGTCTTTGCCACCGCCGCTCCCTGCTCTTGACTGACTATCTTCCTCGAAGACTGAAAGATCGGTATGGGCCTTGCACACACCACCGACATGATGCCCAGCATCGGAAGGATCGGTTTGCCTGCGGCCCCGAAGGCAGTCGCGAGATGCTGATGGGTGTGCACCGTAGCCATGACGTCGGGCCGTGCTTTGAAGACTTCCGTATGGAGCTTCACTTCAGCCGGAGCGCGATATTCACCTTGGATGTGGTTGGCCTCCAGGTCAACCATGATGACCCTGTCGGGCGTCATATTGAGAAGGTTCCCGAGATCAACGCCGCGTGCCTTTATCAGGACGTAATTTGTTCCAGGGACCCGCGCGGCCACATGTCCTAGGTAGTCTGCTAAGCCGAGCTTCGCGAGAATGCGGCAACCGGTTGCCACTTTTTCCTTCAGATCCTGCACCACTTTCTGGTCGAGATGTTCTGCTGCCATGATAGCCCCCTCTCAGTTTAGTTCTTTAGATATTCGATTCTTACTCCATAGTGCGTAGTACACATCACGTTTTGTTGTCAACAAAAAACGTCTAATGAAAAAATGTTTGACAATTGTGACGGGTCTATACTTAGGTATAAGAGAATAACCGGAGGAGGTGACGCGTGGCCAGGAGCCTGAGCGGTTTCATTAAGATGCTGGAAGAAAAGTACCCGGAGAAGATGCTTCACGTGAAAGAGCAGCTTGATCCTGACAGGCATGAACTTGCAGCCTTCGTAAAACTGCTTGAGGAGAAGAACCGGGAACCGGTTATCGTCTTTGAAAACGTGAAGAATCTTAAGGGGGAGAGATCACCTTTTCCGCTGGCCTACAACCTATTCGTGACCAGGTCTCTCTGTGCGATGGCTATCGGTGAGGATCCTTCCAACAACCAGATGGGGCTCGGTATTCGCTTCGGCGAGATAGAAAAGAAAGAGGGCCCGCTCGATATAATCAAGCAGTCGGATGCTCCGGTTCTTCAGAACGTGCTTACCGGCGACAAGACTGATGTCACGACTCTTCCCGCGGCCCGTTACCACGAGAAAGATGTGGGACCCTACTTTGTCATGGCCTGTCTCATGAAGGCAAAATCAGGGGACTTTTACGATGTTACTCCTACAAAGAACCTTGTTTATGGGCCGAGAAGAATGAGTATCTCCACCCACGGCCATCATCATCTCGCACGCATAATAGCAGAATACGAACGGATGAATGAGCCGGCCCCTGTGGCTGTTGTTCTGGGGCATCACCCTGCCTTTTACCTGGGATCCTGCGCATTGCTACCCTACGGAAATCACGATTATAAGACGATAGCAGCCTTCTTGGGAGAGGCGTTGCGCCTTACCCCTTCGGCTACCCTGGGTAAGGATTTTCTGATCCCTGCGGATGCCGAGATCATCATTGAAGGAATGATACAGCCAGGGGTAAGGGATTATCAGAATCCGTTCGGCGAGATTTCCGGTCACTATCAGGAGCGCATGCTTGTTCCTGTGATCGACGTGACAGCGGTCTGCTTCAGAAATAACCCTATCATGCAGGGCGTTATGCCGGGGCACGCCGAGCACATCATCCTGGGCGGTCTCCCAAAGGAAGGAACTGTCTATTGGGCGATGAAGAAGGTCGTGCCCGAAGTGACGGCGGTACATCTGCCTGATTCCGCGATGGGGCGATTCCAGGCGCATATCGCTGTGAAGAAGAGGACGTACCGTGACGTGACCGTGGCTGCCATGATTGCCTTCGCCGAGCAGCCGAATCTGAAACTTGCCATAGTCGTCGACGACGACATCGATGTGTTCAACCAGAAAGAGGTGATGTGGGCGGTCGCAACGCAGGCAAGATGGGACAAGGACGTGATCATCATTCCGAAGGTTCAGAGCTTCCGCAGCTGGATCGGCGACGCGGTCTGCATCATCGATGCTACGCATCATGAAGATGTTGCAAACTATCCGGAAAGGAACCGCATTCCCGAAGATGCGATCAAGAGGCTCAGAGAACTGGGGTTCTAGCGTTACTGACTGGGGCGCTTTGATGAATACGCGGTGGTAAAGGAGGAGAAGCATGAGTGAAGCAAAGGCAGTCGCGGACACGTCGAAGATGAATCCTGAAGTGAAACGTTTTCTCTATTTCCTGATCTGCATCGCAGTGGGGGTGATCACGTATTTGGCACCCTTTACCCCGACCGAAGGAGGGCGCAGGGCCCTCAGCGTCACGGTCTTCGTGATCGCCATGTTCATCGCTGAACCTGTTCCCCTTGGCGTCACCGGACTTCTGGGCTGCTGGCTCTACTGGGTCTTTGCCGGTATACCGGTGGCCAAGGCATTTTCAGGGTTCCACAGCGATACGCCGTGGTTCATTCTCGGCGTTCTACTAATGGGGATCATGGCCGAATCAACAGGGCTGGCCAAGAGAATAGCCTACAACATGGTGTGCCGTCTCGGGAGCAACTACTCATCCATTTTAGCCGGAATGATGGTGCTCAACCTTCTGCTGACGTTTATAATTCCCTCTGGGCTGGCGAAGACCCTTGTGCTCTGCACCATTGCGATAGGGCTGATCCAGAGCTACGGGCTGGCCAAGGAGAGCAATATCGGCCGGGGCCTCATCCTGGCGATGACGTACCAGTCAGGACTCTTCGATAAGGTTATACTCGCCGGAGCAGCCACGATCCTGTCGCGCGGGCTCATCGAATCGGTGGGCAAGGTGAAGGTCTCCTACGGCTTGTGGTTGGTCGCTTACCTGCCCATTACCCTGCTCACGATTCTCGCCAGTTGGTGGATCATACTGAAACTTTTTCCTCCGGAAAAAAAGACGCTGGAGGGGGGACAGGAGTACTGCCGGGCCGAACTACAGAAAATGGGATCGATGTCCGCAAAAGAGATAAAAGCCACAATTATAATGTCGGTGGCGACGATACTGTGGGCAACCGATCACTGGCACCACATTAGCCCCTCGATCATCGGCGTGGTGGGTGGTCTCTTCGCCTGCCTGCCGCTCGTAGGCGCAATGAAGAAAGATGATTTCAGCAAAGCCAACTTTCCCATAGTCGTCTTCATAGGCGCAGCTATGTGTCTCGGCAACGTGATGGCCGATACAGAGATCCTGAAAACGCTTACAGCCGCCCTGTTTAAATGGATGACACCGGTATTACATTCTGCGTCGGTTATGGCGGGGATGCTCCTCTACTGGTATGCCAACCTCTTTCATCTCTTCCTTGCTAACGAGCCTTCCATGATCAGCGCCACGATGCCTGCACTGATGCAGTTCTGCCTCAAAGATGGGTTCAACCCGCTCACACTCGGCATGCTCTGGGGGTATGCGGCCGGTGGTAAGGTGTTTGTCTACCAGTCCGCTGTGCTGGCCGTCGGCTATGCGTTCGGCTATTTCACCACCAAGGATCTCTTCAAGTTCGGGCTGGCCATTTTCTTTGTTGAGTCAATCCTGCTGCTTTTGATTGTCCCATGGTACTGGCCTCTTCTCGGCCTCACCTTCCGGTGATGAGGCAGGGCTGAAGGAGAGACGCGAGTTGTGTTTAAAAATTGAGGCAAACAACTAGATGCTGCTTACCGTGCACTATACACTGATACCGAGGGAGGAGTGATTATGTCCAACGTGCAATACAAAGACCTTCGTGACTGGCTCAAAGTTGTTGAAGATACCGGAGAACTCAGAACTGTCGATGGTGCGACCTGGCAGGAGGATATCGGTATGGCCACCGAACTCTTGAATCACACGCCGCAGGCCCCTGCCGCAGTTTTTGACAACATCCCGGGGTATCCAAAGGGCTTCAGGGTGTTGACGAACGCACTGCTCAGTAATAACCGTCTGGCTATCACCTTCGGCCTGAAGAAGGGCCTCTCGAAATTTGAGCTGAGCACCGAGCTCTACAAAAGGACAGAAGGACAGAAGCCACTGCCGCCTGTATACGTGGAGAGCGGACCGGTCATGGAGAATGTGCTCGAAGGAGACGCGGTAGACGTGTTGAAGTTTCCCACACCCAAGTGGCACGAGGAGGATGGCGGCAGGTACATTGGCACAGGGAGCTATAACATCACGAGAGACCCTGACGAGGGCTGGATCAACGTGGGGACCTATCGTGTGCAGGTCCAGGACAAGAACCATGTCGGTTTCTACATATCGCCAGGCAAGCACGGCCGCATCCATAGGGACAAGTACTTTGCGCGGAAACAGCCGTGTCCTGTCGTGGTAGTGGTTGGAGGCGATCCTCTCCTCTACCTCGCTGGTGCGAGTGAGCTACCGTACGGGATGTGCGAATTTGATTGGGCGGGGGCTGTCCGTGGCGCGCCGTTTGAGGTGATCAAAGGCAAGTACACGGGACTTCCCATTCCCGCACGGGCAGAGATTGTGCTCGAAGGCTTCGCCCACTTTGATGACGTTCAGGAAGAAGGGCCCTTCGGCGAGTGGACGGGCTACTACGCCAGCGCATCGCGCAAAGAGCCCAGGATAGAGATCAAGGCGATCTACCATCGGAATGATCCCATCATCCTTGGCAGCCCTCCCAATAGACCGCCGGATGAGCTAGCCTTTTACCGCTCATTCATGCGTTCCCCTCTCTTGAAGGAGGAGCTGGAAAAAGCAGGAGTGCCCGATGTTGTCGGCGCATGGTGCCACGAAGCAGGAGGTGCAAGGCTGTTTCTGGCGGTCTCCATAAAACAGCGCTATCCAGGCCACGCCACGCAAGTGGGTCACGTGGCGTCCCAGTGTCACGTGGGGGCCTACTGCGGCCGCTACGTGGTCGTCGTGGATGACGACATTGACGTCACCAACCTGGAAGAGGTTGTCTGGGCGATGTGCACGCGCTCCGACCCTGCAACCTCTATCGATATAATCCACCGGGCGTGGAGCACGCCGCTCGATCCGCGCATCAGTCCCGACGACAAGGCAAAGGGAGCGCTCTGGAACTCGCGTGCCATCATCGATGCCTGCCGCCCGTTCGAGTGGAGGGACAGGTTCCCGATTGTCAACATGCCCAGTCCGGAAGTGAGAAAGAAAACGGTGGAAAAGTGGGGCCATCTTCTAAAGTAGCTGTGTGATGGGAGCTGGGGAGCGGAGGCAGACATGAAATTCAAGCAGGTGAAACGCGGGAGGGTCTCCGATTCCGTCCTCGAACAGATAAAGCAAAGCATCATCAAAGGAGACTACAGGTCGGGCGATAAACTGCCTCCGGAGAAAGAGTTGATGGAGGTGTTCAACGTGAGCAGGGGGTCGTTGCGCGAAGCCCTGAGGAGTCTGGAGGAATCAGGATTCGTTGTGGTAAGACCCGGAGCAGCAGGTGGAGCCTATGTGGCGGGAGCGGGTGTCAGGTCTCTCGCAAACAGGCTTCACGACATCATACTCATGGAGCGGGTATCCTTTGAAGAGATCCTGCAGTTCAGGTCGCTTACTGAACCGGGTATAGCGCGGTTGGCAGCTGAGAATCGAACGGAAGAAGACGTCGCCCTGCTCGAAGAGATGAACCGCGTGAGAGAGAAAGCGATTACGGCGGGCAAGATTCCCATCATCGTCACTATAGACTTCCACCAGGCGCTTGCAAAAGCTTCTAAGAACAAGATGATCTCTCTTTTGATCGATGCGGTGGCACTCCTCTTCAACAACGAGTTCAGGAAGATGAGTCTGAGCATTGAGGATCATCGGGCGATTCTGGAGGCGCACAAGCGACTCACCCGCCACATAAAGAATCGTGAGCCGGAAAAAGCTGCCAAGGTTATGTACGAGCATACACTTGATGTAAACAAGCGACTCAAAGCATAAAAATATCGGGAGGTCGGTATGTCAAACGTGCATCTCAGCAATCTCAGATCAACCATCGAGTACCTGAAAGCAAAAGGCAAGCTCCTGGAGACGGATGTCGAGATAAACCCGGAACTGGAAATGACCGGCATTCAAAAGCTTCTGGACGGGGGGTTGCCGATCCTCTTCAACAACGTGAAAGGCTATCCCAATGGAAGGCTCTTCACGAACCTTTTCGCCGATGGCAACCTCGTTGCAGAGCTCTTTGACGCGGGGACCGAAAGAACTTTCAAGTTTCGCATTATTGAGGCGATCCGCCGTCCTCTCGCGCCGAAAGTGGTTACGGACGCGCCGTGCCAGGAAGTGGTCATAGACAAGGACATCGATGTCTGGCCTATCATCCCCATGATCAAGCACACACCCAGTGATCCGGGAAGGACGCTCGGCGGAGGCAACACGCTGGCCACGGGAAAATATTTTTGGGGAGGTACGCACATAAGCTACAACAGGATGCATTTCAGGTGGCCCAACTACTCGACTTTTCAGATCTCACCCGGCTCCCACACGGATATGATCGCGTCCAAGTTTTACAGAAAAGAGCCGATTCCATTGACCATCAACATGGGCGTACCCGCTGCGTGCACGTTGATGGCCGGTGCGGGTTTTGTCTACACGATACTACCCCCGGGATGCGATGAACTGGGTATTGCGGGCGCCGTGCAGGGATTTCCCGTGGACATAGTAAAGGCGAAGACGATCGATGCCTATTCAATCGCCCAGGCCGAGTACGTGATCGAGGGGTACCTGGACACCACGAGTAAAGTCTGGGAAAGCGAGCTTGCAGAGAAGGATGGGAAGCAGGGGGTTCATCCGTTCCATCCGGAATGGTCGGGATATATGGGGAAGGCCTACAGGACGTATAAATTTGTAGTGACCGCGATCACCTACCGGAAGGACAGGCCTATCTATTATCCGCTCGCGGTTCACAGCTACGACGATCATAATATCGACACCATGGTCAGGGCAGCCTCTTTTTTTGAGCTGGCAGAGCGCGTCTGTCCAGGACTGACCGTAGACACCAATATCCCGATGTGCATTCCTGACTGGGGTGGTGTGATTTTCCAGGTGAAGAAGCGCAGACAGCGGGATGAGGGATACGTAAAGAATATCCTTTCCACGGCGCTCTCCTGTTCCATTGGAGCGCGGCTGGCCATGGCAGTAGACCCGGATATCGACATCTACAGCATGGATGACATGATGTGGGCGATTGCGACTAGAGTTGATGCAGCGCAGGGTATTATGATCGTCGCCCCGGGCGGGGCAGGCCAGACATTCCAGCCTGCAGAGAGAAGTTCAGCAGGAGAGAAGGACTGGACTCAGACAAACATCAGGTTCTCCGGTGCCATCGCACTGGACGCAACGGTTCCTTTCAGATATGTGGACGCCTTTCAGAAGGCGCATTATCCGATCGACGTCGTTGACCTCAAGAAATGGTTTACGGATGATCAGATTGCAAAGGCAAAAGCAGCTCAGCCGGAGTACGGAAAGCTCTTTGCGAAGACAGGTTTTTAGAGTGAACGAAGAGTATAAAGACTGGGCTGTCATCATCGAAGAACGCGGCCGCACGATCCCCGAGAAGAAGTACATAGAAAGCCTGGATCAGGGGAAGTCCATTACGTACGGCCGGATGAATGAGTTCTGCGATCGGGTCGGCCAGTTTCTGCGCGAACGAAAGACGAAGGCAAGTGATCGAGTAACCATCATCGGCAAGAACTCCATAGAGACAATGATCATCTACTACGGCGTCTTGAAATACGGTGCCGTAGTGAACCCCATCTTTTTCGAAGAGAGTCAAGAAAACCTTTATCGCATCATCAGCATGGTAAGACCCAGATTTGTTTTCTACGACAGCGGTCTGAAACTGGACACCGGACGATACGCGGGTGAATGGATACGCTTTTCCGATAAAGGCGAGAAGGTGTCCGAAAATGATTTCTTTCGTCTTCTTGAAACCCGCAGGCCGGTGCCCGTGAAGTGCGTCGCTAAGAGCAGTGATGTTGCCCTTATCGTCTATACGTCGGGCACCATGACGCTTCCCAAGGGTATTCACATCTCACGGGAAGGTCTCTTTTATATGGTCGACGAGATAGCAGACCGAACGGGCATGACCGAGTCGGATAGGGTTCTTGAATACCGCGCGTATAACTGGGCTTCGGCACAGCTGTTAACCATCCTCTCCACCATGCTCAAGGGCGCTACACTCTTCCTTGCCAGAAAATTTTCGAGAAGCCGCTTCCCTGAATGGCTCAAAGTTCATAAGATAACTATTTCGTCCGGTGTGCCTGCAGTGATCAACATGCTGATCAATGAACCGGTAGCTTTGAGGAAGGAAGAGGTCCCGGATTTGAAGTTCATCACCTCCAGCTCGGCGCCTTTGAGCGTGGAGAGCCATGTTAGGTTCGAGCAGACGTATCACATTCCTATACAACAAATGATGGGTATGTCTGAGGCGGGCTGGATGGTGGGGAACCCGCCGGCAAGACGCAAATTGGGTTCAGTGGGTCTGCCTCTCAAGCATAAGGAAATCTGCTTCCTCAATGAGCAGGGGCAGGAATGCAAGCCCGGTGAAGCGGGGGAAATGATCGTCAAGGGCAGAGCTATGGGCTTGTGCTATTCGAAGGAGGATGGTACGATTGAGGCATTTCCACGGGAGGGTTTCCCCACGGGAGACCTTGGTTATGTGGATGTGGATGGATATATCTTCATCACCGGAAGAAAAAAAGATCTCATCATCAGGGGCGGTATCAATATATCGCCCATGGAAATCACCTCCCGCATAATGGAACACGAGGGAGTGAGTGAGGCAGCAACCATAGGCGTGCCGGACAGCATCTACGGAGAAGAGGTAGTCAGTTTCGTGGTAAAAAAGGAGGGATGCGAGCTCTGCGCGGATGAGATTGCCGCTCATTGCAGCAGGACGCTTCCCGATTTCAAGGTACCGAAAAAGATACTGTTCACGGCGGCGCTGCCTAGGAGTGAGCGGGGAAAGGTTCTAAAAAGCGAGCTTCTGAGACTGTACGAAAAGGAATCCTCAAGATAGATAGAAAGAAAGCGATAAAGGCAGTCTTTGTAGCAGGTGGAAATAGAGCTGAGAGATAAAGGGGCATGGGAGGCGTCATTTGCGATCAAGAGCGGTGCATGAGATTTACCTCCCGCGAACTCATATTACCTGAAGTAACTGATAGAGGAGGAGTTATGAGGGGGATAGGGAATGTGCGAGCGGCAGTAATCGGGATAGTATGCACCATGCTCGTGTTTTGTTGCGTCTCCGGTGCCTTGGCCCAGAAAAAACCAGCGATCAAGCTGGGCGTGAATCTCGATACGACGGGATACGGCGCTTGGCTGGGCGAGCCGGAACTAAGAGCCATCCAGCTCTACGCCGAACAGGTAAACAGCAAAGGCGGTATAGATGGCCGCCCCTTGGAGCTGGTCATCTACGACAACGAGAGCAACCCCGAAAAATCTTCAAGCACTGCGAAGAAGTTGATCCAGCGCGACAAAGTAACCGCAGTGATCGGCACGGTCCTCACCGCCACCTCAAATGCCGCCAAGTCTGTGGCGCAGGAGGAAAAAGTTGTCATGTACTCCCTTTCAGCCTCCTACGATCCGAGCTACACCGACTCCTACACGTTTGCCACCTGGGTTGCGAGTTCCGGTCAGGTCGAGACTATCTACGATTATTTTGTAAAAAAGGGGATCAAACGTGTTGCCACCCTCTGCGCGACCGATTCCACCGGTCAGACGTGGCTTGAGGAAACGAACAAGAGCGCAAAGAAATATGGACTGGAGATTATCAGCGAACGGTTCAACGTGAAGGATGTAGATGTTACACCCCAACTTGCGAAGCTGAAGGCGGGCAACCCCCAGGCCCTCATAGTAGGGGTTACGGGGGCACCCAACGCGGTCGTTGCCAAGAATTTTAACCAGATGGGTTTTAAGATCCCCTACGCGAGCACTGCGGGAAATATTTCAGAATCCTTCCTGAAACTGGTCGAGGGAAACGAACCCGAAAACCTGGTTCTCCCGGGTGCCTACTGTATCATATGGAAAGAACTTCCCGACTCCTATCCTCAGAAAAAACTGATGAAAGAATTTAATGAAGCTTTCCTGGCTAAATTTAAGAAGGAGCCCGACATTTATGCGGCTGTCGCGTATGATGCCACGCGTGTAACGGTTGAGGCCATGCGAGAGGTGAAGCCTGAAGGCCCGAAAGACAGCCAGAAGCTGAGAGATGCCATCGAGAAAATAAAGAATTACCCGGCAGCATACGGAGGAACCTACACGTTCAGTAAGACAGACCACCGCGGGACAAAAAAGGATGCCTGCGTGATGGTCCAGGTGAAAGGCGGCAAGTTCGTGATGGCGAAATAGACTGCTTCATCCTTGATCTGATATGCCTGGGGGAGGCTTATGGGGGGAAAAGAGTGCTGGAACGTTGGAGTATCGGCAATAGTACTGAGTTGCCTGCTGCTCTTGTGCGGGGTTTCTGAAGTCGCAGCTCAGAAGAAGCCTGTCATCAGGTTGGGCGTAAACCTTGATGTAACGGGATACGGCGCCTGGCTCGGCGAACCTGAACTGCGCGCCGTCCAGCTCTTCGCTGAACAGATTAACGGCAGGGGCGGAATCGACAACTATCAGCTGGAACTCGTTGTTTACGACAATGAGAGCAATCCGGAAAAGTCGTCGACCAATGCAAAGAAACTGATTCAGCGGGACAAGGTGGCGGCCATACTAGGCACCGCCATCACTGCAACGTCGAACGCGGCGAAATCAGTGGCGCAGGAAGAGAAGGTAGTTACGTATTCCCTTTCCGGATCTTATGAGCCCAGTTATGCGGACTCTTTCACCTTTGCTACGTGGGTCCACACGTCAGGCATGGTTGAGACAATTTATGATTATTTCGCAAAGAATGGAATAAAGCGCGTTGCAGCCCTCTGCGCCACTGATTCGACAGGACAGACGTGGCTGGACGAGGCTAATCGGAGTGCAAAGAAATATGGCTTCGAGATTGCCAGCGAGCGCTTCAATGTGAAGGATGTCGATGTAACGGCGCAACTCGCGAAACTAAAAGCGACCAATCCGCAGGCGCTCATAGTAGGAGTGAGCGGTGCGCCGAATGCGGTTGTTGCCAAGAACTTCAATCAGATGGGTTTCAAGATTCCGTATGTCACAGGACACGGCAATATCTCTGATACCTTTCTGAAGCTTATGGAGGGAAATGAACCGGAAACGTTGCTACTGCCGGGTGCCTATTACATAGTCTGGAGGGAGTTGCCTGATGCCTATCCGCAGAAGAAATTGATGAAAGAGTTTACCGAGGCTTTTCAGAAGAAGTTCAAGAAAGAGGCAGATATTTATGCGGTAGTCGCGTATGACGCTGCGCGGGTGATCGCGGAGGGCGTGCGCCAGGTGAAGCCCGAAGGTCCGAAGGATAGCCAGAAGCTCCGGGATGCGATGGAGCTCATGAAGAATTTTCCCGCGGTTTACGGTGGCACTTACACGTTCAGCAAAGAGGATCACCGTGGGATCAAGAAGGATGCCGCATTGATGATTCAGGTGAAAGGCGGCAAGTTCGTGATGGCGAAGTAAATAACCAATTCTTGGGCGGCGTCTCTATAGTGGAAAACACCTATCTGTCTCAAGCCGTACAGTTTATTTTTGCAGGCCTTACCAGCGGTTCTATTTATGCGCTGGTGGCGCTCGGTTTTGATATCATCTACAATGTGACGCTCGTCGTCAATCTTGCGCAGGGAGAATTCCTGATGCTTGGAGCAATGACGATGATATCACTCCACACTGTTTTCAAGCTCCCTCTTCCGCTCGCGCTTATTTTCTCCACGCTCATCGTGGGGGGTGTCGGCATTCTTTTCGACCGGTTCGCTATCCGTCCGCTGAAGAAGCCATCGATCATGCTTCTGATTCTCCTCACGCTCGGAGGCTCAACCTTCCTGAAAGGAGTGGCACTCCTGATTTGGGGCAAGGACCCTTATACTGCGCCGACCTTCACAAAGATAAAAAGTATCTCGTTTCTCGGAGCCAGCTTCTCGCCGCAGATGCTCTGGGTGATCGGAGCGTTGGTTGTTATCTCTGTTGTGCTCTGGTTCTTTTTCGAGCGGACCCTTATAGGAAAGGCGATGCGTGCCTGTGCGGAGAATCCTCGTGCGGCGAGCCTGATGGGAGTCAATGTAAAAACGTTTGTGATGATCTCTTATTTTCTTGGAGGTGCGCTGGGCGCGTTGGGGGGGATGTTAATCGCGCCTGTCTCTTTCATGGTGTACGATGAGGGCACCATGATGGGCCTGAAGGGTTTTGCGAGTGCAGTGCTGGGCGGGGTGGGAAGCTATCCCGGAGCGGTAGTTGGCGGTCTTGTGCTGGGGCTGCTTGAAAGCCTTTCGACGGGGTATGTTTCTTCCATCTTCAAGGACATTCTTGCTTTTCTGGTGCTTCTCTGCATTCTTGTGCTAAAGCCAACCGGCCTCATGAAACATTCGGATGACAAATGATGATCAGGATTGTGCCGTACCTACTGTTTGCGCTCTTCATCTACCTTCTTCCACTATTGCTCGCGGGCTCTTACTGGATTCACGTGCTGGTGATCATTGGGACCTACGTGATTGCGGCCGCGGGAGTGGATCTGGTGGTTGGTTTCGCGGGACAGCTTTCGTTGTGCCAGGCCGCTTTTTTTGCGCTGGGCGCATACGCATCTGCGATCCTTACCACGACCTATCGCGTTGACCCGTTGCTGGCCCTTATTGTTGGCATGATTTTTACCGGGTTGGTTGCCTACGGCGTAGGTGCGCCCGTGCTGAGGCTGAAGGGGTACTACCTGGCCATCGCGACGCTCGGTTTCGGACTCATCATTCAGTCGTGTCTCGTCACACTGGCCCAGTACACGGGAGGTCCGGATGGGTTCAGGGACATCGTTGCCCTGAAAGTCGGGGGCTACACGTTCAAGACTGATGAGCAGTACTATTATCCGATCTGGACAGTAGCCATGCTGATCCTCTTGCTGACGCGTAACATAGTTCGATCCAAAGCAGGGCGGGCCATGCTGGCGCTGCGCGGCGATGATGTGGCTGCATCAGCCATGGGTGTAGATATCGCACGATGCAAGATCCAGGCTTTCGTGCTTTCCGCGATGTACGCTTCTCTCGCGGGAGGTCTCTATGCCCACTCGAATAGATTCATATCGCCACAGATGGCTGATCTTTCGCGGTCGGTAGAAATGATCATCATGGCGGTACTCGGAGGCATCAGGACTGTCTTTGGCGTACTCATCGGCACCACAATCATGAAAAGCATCCCGGAAGTCCTTGAGTCCTTCCTTGATTATCAGATGGTAGTGACGGGTGCGATTCTGATTGCTCTGCTGCTCTATATGCCACAGGGGCTCATAGGTGTGGTGCGTGGGGTCATTCTGCGTCTTCGCTCAAGGGGAGAGCATTGATTCTCGAGATCAAGGAATTGAGCAGATTCTTCCAGCGTCTCACAGCGGTGAACGACCTGAGTTTTGCCGTAGAGAAAGGCAGCATCAAGGCGCTGATAGGCCCGAATGGCGCAGGGAAAACAACTACGTTTAACATGATTTCTGGCCTTCTTGCTCCTAGCAGGGGTTCGATCACTTTCAAGGGAGAAGAGCTTACCTCATGTCCCCCGCACGTGCGCGCGTGGAAAGGCCTGTCGCGCACCTTCCAGATTGTGCGGCCTTTTGCCGAGATGAGCGTGCTTGAGAACGTGATGGTCGGCTGCGACATGCGTACCAGGAGCGGGCTCTTTTCGGCGGCGCTCAGACTTCCCCGGTGCTTCGCTGATGAGAAAAGGGCACGGCACAAGGCGATGGAGGAGCTGGAATTCGTCGGCTTAGATGCCCGTGCCGAGGCGCCTGCAACGAGCCTTCCCATGGGCGAACAGCGGGTCATGGAAATCGCAAGAGCTTTAGCTTCTGATCCGGAGATCGTCCTTTTTGATGAGCCGGCTGCGGGGCTGAATGAAAAGGAGACGGATGAATTGGCAAAGAATCTTCTCCGCATCAAAAAGAGAGGAATCACAGTCCTCCTTGTGGAGCATGATATGCGTCTTGTCATGCATGTCTCCGATCAGGTGGTGGTCATCAACTATGGCAGCCTGATCGCAGAGGGCACCCCTACGGAGATAAGGAATAATTCTGAAGTTATTACCGCGTATCTGGGGAAGTAAGTATGCTGTCTGTAGAAAAACTGAGTGTCTATTATGGCGGAATCCAGGCGCTCAAGGAGGTTTCCTTAGAAGTAAGAGACGGGGAGATCGTGAGCGTATTGGGGGCAAACGGTGCGGGTAAATCGACTCTCCTCATGAGCATTTCCGGAATCCTGCCTTCACGGCAGGGAAAAATAGTCTTCGATCAGAAAAACATCACGCGGCACAGCCCCAGCTCTATAGTTCGCGTCGGTATCTGCCAGGTACCGGAAGGACGTGATGTTTTCAAGTCTCTCTCCACGTTTGATAACCTGCGCATGGGAACCTATCACCACTATAGAAAAAGTTCGAAAAGCTTAATCGCCGAGGATCTGGAGCGCGTCTACTCGCTCTTCCCTATCCTCAAACAACGCCATAGCCAGATGGCAGGAACCTTGAGCGGGGGCGAGCAGCAGATGCTTGCCATCGGGCGAGGCCTTATGGCCCGCCCGAAACTGATGATGCTCGACGAACCTTCGCTTGGACTCGCGCCCATTGTCGTTGAGGAGATTTTCAGGATTTTGCGTGAGCTTAATTCACTGGGCATTACGCTTCTGTTGATCGAGCAGAACGCACGGGCAGCGCTGAAAATAGCTACCCGTGGCTACGTGATGGAAACAGGGAAGGTAACAATGGAGGGCAGGGCAGAGGAGTTGCTGGAGAATGAACATGTAGTATCCGCCTACCTCGGCGGCTGACGCGGTGCCGGTTTGGCTTCAAGCGCATACCTTCGTTGCCCTTCGGCCCTGTTATTGCTCAGCGTACTGCAGTACGCTTCAGTATCCAAGGCCTCGGTTCGCCTCGGTCTGCATCTTGAATCCAAGCCGGCACGCCGACGTAGACTTACGATACTGCGTCCAGGTCTCGAGATTGAATCCAAGCCAACATGATGTTCCCTCTCTAATAGGAAAAGCGGTGGAGTGATGCTAATTCCTAAGGCTTAGCTCTTTAGGGTCTATGCGCACACGTGTAGCATGGGAATAAGATTGCGCAAAGCCTTGTCCTGCAAGGGCCGGATTACTCTTGGGTCGAGGCGCCTTTTTTTCCCGATTAGATACCTTGGTTGACAAGTTCAAAAAGTGGGAGTATAGTTCTTTGTAGTTATGAACGTGAATGTCATAGTGCTAAACGTATTTCATGGTTACGGGGTCGCAGAGGCTGGGGATCGCTCAAGAGGCCGCGATGAATTCTTCGGTCAAACAGCTGGACACCTTCAGACGCCGACTCCCGAACAGGTGATCGAACTCGTTCCGCAGGACGGAAGCTGGGCGGAAAGAGGCGGTGCAAAGCCTCTACGATCAACTATCTATGGCGAAGCGGGTGAGCCGAAGGTTCTCCATGCGTCGCCTGGCGTCGCGACCTATGACCAAGCCGGAAAAGTCCGTTATTCGACCCTCGATAAGGGGCTTCGCGTCAACATCACCGCATAAGGACTCTGTTCGACTCTCCTAAGAATAATTTCAGAACTGCTCGACAGTATAACCCTTCTCTTTGAGCAGCCTGACAATACCTCTATCACCTACCAGGTGGCCTGCTCCCACCACGACAAGGTAGGATTCCTTTGTCTTCAGGTAGCCCTCGATGGTCGAAACCATGCCTTTGTTCCGGTCTTCCAGGAGTCTCTTGAAGATCGGCTCCAGTCTGCGGTCTTCCTTTATTGCCTTCGTCATGATGGCTTCAAGTTGGTTTGCGTTACCGGTTGACCAGGCTTTCACGAGGCAGGCGGTTTCTTCGTCCAGGACGTTGAGATCTTTGAGCGTATAAACCAGGAAGAGTTCCTGATCTTTATCAGGAAGGCCCGACAGAAGGCTGATCTGTTGGTCTATACTTTCCAGTTCGAGTATTTTTTTTGAACCTTGAGCCTTAGAAAGAAAGTAGGAGTCGATCCCATGCGCCGGGTCAAATCCCAGTCGGGCGAGTTCGAGCGCTTCCAACGTGAGAGCAAGAAACCAGGGCTTCTGTCTGGCCACGAGCTCAAGAGGTAGCCCGAGCTTGCCGGTCTCTTTCTGGACCAATTCGTAGGTCTGGGCTGACACGTGATTCTGCAGCGTGTCGTTGTCAGGGTATAGTGCCTTCGGCAACAGTGTTTCAATCTTGAGTTTGCCCGGATCACTGACGTCAGCCTCGACCACCAGATAGCTCGACTGTGCAAATGCTTTTTCGATCACGGGGTTCAGGGGATAGTTCTCCTGCTTGAGAAAATGGATTGAGCCAAGAAGATAGAGAGTCGATGTCTTGGACTGCACCTTCCACAGAAAACTTTTTCCTTCCTGGGCCAAGCCCCTATCTACATCAAGAATGCTCCCAACGAGGCAAAGGACCAGGAGAAGAAAGAGCCAGCCGGAGAATTGTTTCCGCATCAGCGTAGCATTATGCCGTCGAGTCACAGTTTTAGAAGCCTCCGTGCATTACCTTCGAATATCTTCTGCTTGGACGCATCGGAGGCGCTCATCTTCTCGATGGCATCGATAGTCTGCTTGACCGAAAGGCGTCCGTTCTGGATATCGTATGGCAGATCCGTACCGAAGAGTATATGGTCTTCTCCGAAAAATTCCAGCGCCAGATTGAGCGCGGAAGGGTTTCCGTTCAAAGCCGTGTCGTTATAAAACATCCGCAGATACTCGATCGGGTGTTTTGTGAGGCCGGGATAATGCTTTGCACCCAGGCGTTCCAGCCCGTTATTGTAATGCACGATGATCCTTTCTCTGAAATAGGGAACGAGTGCACCGCAATGATGGGTGATGAACTTGATATTGGGGAATTTTTCTAAGATGCCGGCGAACACGAGCCGTACCATCGCAGCGGTTGTGTCAAAAGGCCAGCCGAATATTGAAAAAATCTGATTGTAGGAAACCGTCTCGGCAGCGAAATCGGGTTGACTGGAGCTGCGCATCGGGTGGATCCATATGGGCAGATCGTACCCTGACATAAGCTCATAGAGGGGCATCATTTCGTCCGTGCTCAACGGCTTACCCAGGACGCGCGTGTGCACCTGTACGCCTTTGAAGCCGAGTGTCTTGATTGCCCTTTCGGCCTCTTTCAGGGTAGCGTCCATGTCATTCAGGGGAAGATTTGCTATGGCGGTGATGTATTTTTTGGGATTATGCGCGACCAGTTCTGCCATTTCGTCGTTGCAGATCTTTGCCATTTCCACGGCTTCCTTGGGGCCAACGATCTCCTCGACAGGAGGCATGGTGGCGGAGAGCACCTCAACGACGTCAGGAAACTCCTCCAGGATACGCAGCCTCATCTCATGGTCGGTTAAGGCAGGCCTCCTGTCCTGAACGGCTTTTTCAGTGGCGAACTTGTCTGAATGCTTGTAAAGGAGCGTTTTGTACCGCTCGGGCATCACGTGCGTGTAGATATCGATCTTCATAGCGTATCCTCCTCTATTTCCCAGTATGTCATCACTGGATAGGTCGATCTTCAGCTCGGCTCTCTACGCAGAGCAGGAAGGCGGATCTGTGCGATAAGCTTTGCACCACCATGCCGCCAGTGTCAAGGAGAATTTATTGACTTGACATGAGCTGGTTGCCGCTGATACTGTTGGGCTAACTTTTACAATTGAGGTGGAGCGTGAGACGAAGGTTCAGCACGAAGAAACGAGTCCTAGCACAAACAGCATTCCTCTCTCTGGTCCTGATTTTTTCTGCAGCAATCACGGGCGCGGCAGATTACCCGGTGAAGCCGATTGAGCTTCTCTGTCCTTACACGGCAGGGGCTTCCATAGATATCATGGCCAGACTGATTGCAGACATAGCGCCGACGTACATCGGCCAGCCGATTGCCGTGATAAATAAACCTGGAGCGGGCGGAAGTCTGGCTGCGGCCGAGGTAATCAGCGCCAAGCCGGATGGCTACAAACTGGTAACTCTCGGCCAGGGGTTTTTTGCCATCACTACCAAGACACAAAAGATACCCTTCGATCCGAATGAACTGGAGCCCATAGCCAATTTCATGGCATGGAGGCTTGCCATGATGGTGCGGGCTGACTCTCCATGGAAGAGCCTCAATGATCTTCTCAGCTACGGAAAGAAGAATCAGGGACAGCTGAACTGGGCGCATTCCGGCAGGGGGACCCCGCCCCACATAATCGCGGTTGACATATTCAAGAAGGCGGGCGTTCAAGCAACGGATGTACCCTACAAAGGCAGTCCCGAAGCCTTATCGGCCTTGCTCGGAGGACATATCCAGGCCGCAAGTCTTCCTTATGGTACGGTGAGTGATCAGGTCAAGGCGGGAAAGGTACGGCCGCTGGCCTTTTACAGCGAGAAGAGGTACGCAGATCAGCCGAACGTGCCGTGCATCGTTGAGCTTGGTTTTCCTGACGCAGCGAAACTGATGACGTACGTCGCAATCTATGTCCGTAAGGATACGCCTGGCAGCATAAAGAGCTATCTTACCGCTGCCTCAAAAAAGATCTATGACGATCCCAGGTTCAAACGGCTTCCTGAGATAGGCGGGGAAGATCCTCAGTTCGGCGGACCCGAGTTCGTGAGACAGACCATACGCAACGCAGAAGAAGTCGGCGTACCTATACTCAAAGAAATCGGCCTCTACGTGGGCAAGTAATACCGATTACCCCTAAAGCGCATACCTTCGTTGGGCGACCCGGGAAGAAAAGTTTGGGAGCGCCTCGGTCTCCACTTTATGGCTGATCGGTATTATTTTTCTGCTTCTCTGGGTATTTTAAGCTCCTGAACCAAACGGCCGATACGTACGTTCGCTTCTCTCAGGTATTTAGTGGTGTCGGCTGAGTTCCTGTACACGGGCTCAAATTCGAGTTTTGTTACGAGACTGACGAATTCCGGGTCAGCCATTGTCTGATGGAACGTCTTATCAAGCTTGTCGATAATGGGCTGAGGCGTTCCTTTCGGAGCGGCGATCACAAAGACCGTTTCATTGAAGTAATCGTATCCCAGTTCTTTGAGAGTCGGTACATCCGGAAAACTCTTGGCCCGCCGCTCACCCACGTTTGCCAGCAGTCTCAGCGTACCGTCCTTCACGTAGGGGATGCATTCGCCTGAGCCAAGCTGTGCCGATACGTGGCCTCCGAGCAATGCCATAAAAGCAGGCATGGTCCCCTGATAAGGAACATGGGTCCATTTAATTCCACCCTCCTGCCTGGCGACATACTCCATGGCCATGTGCATCGGCGACCCGACGCCTAACGTGGCGTAGGTGACCTTCCCCGGGTTCTTCTTGGCGTACTCAATAAGCTCTTTGAGAGACTTCCAGGGGGAATCCGATTTTACGACTAGCGAGGTGAGTACCGGCGCAGCAAAGTGCATGATGGGTGTAACATCATCCCACTTGTAGGGCACGGTCTTGAACAGCGGAACCCTGACCAATGCCGTGCTTGAAGTGCCCATGAGGTAATAGCCGTCGGCCGGCTTCCTGGCCCCCAGCGTCACAGCCACCGCGCCGCTGCCGCCGCCGTTATTCAAGGGAACAACAGGTTGGCCCAGTATCTTCTCGGCTTTGCTCGCGAGCATTCTGTGTGTTAAGTCCCCTGTGGCGCCCGGCGCCCAGCCGATCAGGAGCTCGATGGGTTTAGCAGGATAGGGCGCCTGGCCCCAGAGCGAACCTGCGAGGGTAACAGGAATAAGGCATACGATTACTACGGTGAGAAAACGTTTCATTTCTTCTCTTCCTCTCTTGGTATCTTCAGCTCGCGAATCAACTTTCCGATACGGCTGTGGGCATCTTCAAGGTACTTTTTCGTGTCGGCCGAGTTCCTGTAGGAAGGCTCCATTTCCAGTTTTGCGAGCAATCCGTTAAACTCGGGATCGGCCATGCTTTTGTGAAAGGCGTTGTCCAGCTTGTCTATGATTGCCTGGGGCGTTCCCTTGGGAGCGGCAAACATGAAGACTGTTTCATTAAACGTATCGTACCCGAGCTCTCGCAGGGTCGGCACATCCGGAAAGGTCTTGACGCGTTTCTCACTGATCGTGGCGAGCAGCCTGACCTTGCCTTCCTTTATGTAGGGGACGCATTCAGCAGCTCCTGCCTGCGCGGTGACATGATTTCCGAGCAGTGCCATGAAGGCGGGCATAGTGCCTGGATAGGGCACGTGCGTCCATTTTATCCCTTCCTGTTTGGCGATGTACTCCATTGCCATGTGCATGGGTGATCCCACTCCGGTGGTGCTGTACGTCACTTTCCCGGGATTCTTTCTGGCGTACTCGACCAGGTCCTTCACCGCCTTAAAGGGCGAATCAGCCCGGACCACGAGCGATGTGAGGATGGGTGTTGCGAAGTGCATGATCGGCGTGAGGTCGTCCCATTTGTACGGCACCGTTCTGAATTGCGGAATTCTCACGAGACCCGTGCTGGCGCACCCCGCGATAAAATAGCCATCCGGCTGCTTCGTGGCTACGATGGCCACAGCCACGGAACTGCCGCCACCACCGTTATTGGTGATCACCATGGGCTGGCCTAGGATCTTCTCGGCTTTGCCCGCAAGGAAACGTTCGGACACATCGACAATCCCGCCCGGCCCATATCCGATAAGAACGTCGATTTGTTTTGCCGGGTAAGCGCTTTGACTCCCTGCCGGCGTTACGAGCACAGCCAAGAGCATGCATCCGAGTAGCGCTGTCAAATATAGATTCGTTCGCATGAAACACCTCACGGTATGGATTCTAATCCCTGCGTGTTTGGGCAGCGTATGCTTAAGCGCAGCGAACCGCACTGAAAAAAGAATTGCTTTCATATCTGGCTGGCCTGAGCTTGACGGTATGACTCCAGGAGGCTGTCAAGGGTAATTTCCTGGCCAGGTTCCATCTGGACGAACTCATTGTCATAAGGTCCAGTGAGCAGCTTCTGGAAAAGTCTTTGAGAGCCCTCGACCACTTTGTGGCAAAGGCCGAGCGTTGTTGCCAGCTCTTCTGTTCTGGGTCGAAGCCGCTCAAGGTCGTAAGCGCCCGTGTCGATCAATGTCAGGTGGCGGTAGCTCTTGAGCATGGCGTGCATCACTTTAAGCGCGCGCTGCAGGCCAAATTTTTTAACGCAATAGGTGTATTCTTCGGCGAGATTGTTCTCAGATTCCAGCCAGCCCCTCGTGAGGTAATAACTACACGTCTCCTTGGAGAGCGTTCTTCTCCTCTCCGCCGAGCCGAGGAGCACTGATATACAGTCCTCGACTTTGGGAAAGACAAGTCGTGCGTGCTCCGACTTGATGCCGACGAGGGCATTGCCGCAGTAACCAAAGGCGAGGATGATCGTCGACACGTTGCTTATTCTCGAAATAGCCGACTGGATCTGTTCCCTCAACTTCTCCGGCTTGGTGTGGAGTTTCGAATCGATCCAGAGAACCGGATGGGTCGCACCCGTAGCTTTTATGGCGAGGTTCAACTCGTCGGCAATAGTGTTGCAGGCGATAATGATGCTGCTCATGAAAACACGCCACCACTCATCAAGCTTCTTCTTCCTTGTAGACTCGCCCGGTTATGTCTTCCAGAGATGCGCGTATGTCTTTATTCAGGTAAACGATGCGATATAGTTCTTCAGTGATGGGCATCTCTACGCTGCGAGCCTTTGAGAGCCTGTAGGTTGCGTCGATCGTGTAGTAGCCTTCGACAACACTCTTCTGGCCTGCCACTATTTCCGACGCCTTTCTCCCGGCTGCCAGGTCAATGCCGAACTGGCGGTTCCGGCTCAAAGGGCCGGTGCAGGTGAGAACCAGGTCGCCGATACCAGAGAGACCCATGAACGTAGCGTCCCTGGCACCGAGAGCTTTGCCCAGCCGACGTATCTCGGCGAGCGCCCGCGTGATGTAAGCTGCCTGGGTATTGCTCCCGAGCTTCAACCCTTCAATCATGCCTGCGCCAATCGCCATAACGTTCTTGAGAGCCCCTCCCAGTTCCACGCCGACAACGTCCTCACTCGTATAGACGCGAAGCCTCGCATCATGGAGCATCTCTTGAAAATAGACTGCAACCTGTTTGTTCCGTGAAGCAATGACGACTGCCGTGTGAGCTCCCTTGGCCACTTCCCGTGCAAACGAAGGCCCGGAAAGAACCGCGACAGCGGTTTCCGGTCCGAGTACCTTCGTAACCACTTCGCTCACCCTGGAGAAGGTGTCCGTTTCCAACCCCTTTGTGAGGATCAGTATCTTCTTGCCGGTAAGATACGGTGCAGACTGCTGAACCACGGATCGCAGCGCAAAGGATGGTGTCGCGAGGAGGATGCTGTCGGAAGATTCTGCAGCCTCTCGCAGCAGGTGCGTGCACGTAACGTCCTCAGGAACAGAGATCCCCTGGAGAAAATACGTGTTCTCTCTTGTGCGGTTGATTATTTCGCAGAGTTCGGACTCGTACGCCCACAGAACAGGATGCGCGCCCTTGCGGGCGAGGTGGATAGCACACGCGGTTCCCCAGGCGCCGCTACCAATGACTGCGACCACATTACTCCTCACCTATCGAGCCCACGCCCCTGATCTTCTCGTCTCCGGCAAGGTCCATCACTTTGACGCCGAGACCGCCGCGGTTATGTTCAGTGACAGTCTCAAGATTGAACCTGATCGTTCTGCCGGAATCGGTGACCAGGATGATCTCGTCTTTTGGCCCCACACGTTTCACACGGACCACATCGCCGTTCTTCGGGCCGCATTTCACGTTGATGATTCCTGTGCCGCCCCTTGCCTGAATTTTGTACTTGGAGCAGGCCACCAGCTTTCCGTAACCCTTTTCCGTAACCGTGAAGAGCCAGCACGACGCGTCAACAACTTCAGCCGATGCGACCTCATCTCCCTTGCGTAGGCGGATGCCGCGCACTCCATAGGCGGTTCTTCCCATCGGTCGTATCTGCGTCTCGTTGAAATGTATGGACATGCCTTTCCTGGTCGCCAGGGATACCTCCTGTTTCGGCTCGAGAGGAAGCACATCGATGAGGTCATCATCTTCCGGCAGATAGATAACCTTGATGCCGGAGAACCTCACATTGCTCAGGTCGGCGAGGCTGATTTTTTTGACGTGTCCCTTTTTAGTCACGAGAAACAGATACTTATCCTCGGGAAAGTCTTTCACGTGGGTGACGGCCGTGATACGCTCGTCGGTGTCGGTCCTGACCACGTAGCCCAGCTGCTTTCCTTTTGACGAGAGGGGCGCCTCCGGTATCGTATGCACCTTACGCACGTAGGCCTTGCCCTTGCTGGTAAAGAAAATCATGTAGGAGTGCGTCGAAGCTATGTAGAGGTGATCCACAAAATCTTCTTCCTTCACGATGATGCCGAGCCTGCCCTTGCCGCCCCGCATCTGCTGCTTGTACTGGTCAAGGGAGGTTCTCTTGATATAGCCCCCGTACGTGAGGGTAACCACGACCTCCTCTTCTTTGATCATGTCCTCGATGGTGATCTCCGGGAGTTGATCGACGATCTGCGTGAGCCTCTCGTCCCCGTACTTCTCCTTTATTTCTGTCAATTCTTCTTTAATGAGCTTCATCAGCAGCGGCTCGTTCGCGAGTATCTCTTTGAGCCGCTTGATCTCGGCCGCGGTCGCTTTGTGCTCCTCCAGAATCTTGTTCCGCTCGAGGGAAGTCAGGCGGGCAAGACGCATATCCAGGATGTTCTGCGCCTGCCTTTCTGAGAACTTGAAGCGTGCGATCAGGGCTGTTTTGGCTTCTTCCGTATTCTTGGATTTCTTTATGATCGCCACGACTTCATCGATGTGTTCCAGGGCAATCTTCTGTCCTTCGAGGATGTGCAGCCGATCCTCAGCCTTTTTCAGTTCGAAGGCGGATCTCTTGGTCACCACCTCTTTTCTGAAATCGACGAACTGCTGGATCATTTCCTTGAGGTTGAGGAGCTTCGGCTCGTTGTTGACGATCGTCAGAAAGATTATGCCGAAGGTGGTTTGCATCTGCGTGTGCTTATAGAGCTTGTTCAGGATAGGCTCGGCAAACTCATTGCGCTTCAGCTCTATGACTATCCGGATGCCCTCCCGCGACGATTCGTCGCGTATGGTAGAGACGCCGTCGATCTTCTTCTCATTGATGAGCTCGACGATGTTCTCTATCAATCGTGCTTTGTTTACCTGGTAGGGGAGCTGCGTAATGATGATGGACTCTCGTCCGTCCTTTTTTCCTTTCTCAATGTTCGCTGTGGCCCTCAGCAGAATGTGCCCCTTGCCGGTTTGGTATGCTTCCCTTATGCCATCGCGGCCGTAGATGATGGCCTCTGTGGGGAAATCGGGACCGGGAATGAGGCGCATGACCTCGCCTATTGTGATATCCGGGTCGTCTATGTAAGCGATAGTTCCGTCGATCACCTCTCGCAGGTTGTGCGGCGGTATATTGGTAGCCATACCCACGGCAATCCCGGATGAGCCATTAACCAGAAGGCTCGGAACTCTCGAGGGCAGCACAATGGGTTCCTGCAGCGACTCGTCATAATTGGGTCTGAAGAGAACAGTCTCTTTCTCTATGTCTTTGAGTATTTCCTCTGCGATCTTCGAGAGCCGTACTTCCGTGTAACGCATTGCCGCGGGCGGGTCGCCGTCGATGGAGCCGAAATTCCCCTGCCCGTCGATTAAGGGGTAACGCATCGAGAAATCCTGCGCCATTCGGGCGATGGCGTCGTAGACTGCCTGGTCTCCGTGCGGATGGTACTTGCCGATGACGTCGCCCACGATCCTTGCCGATTTCTTATACGGTTTGTCATGGGTATTGTTGAGCTCGTACATTGCGAAGAGGATGCGCCTGTGAACAGGCTTCAGTCCGTCTCTCGCATCAGGGAGGGCCCTGCCGATGATGGTGCTCATGGCATAATCGAGATAGGACCTTCGCATTTCATCTTCTATGGGGATAACGACCGCTGTCGGGGTCATGCACAAGCCTCCTTCGCAATGTCAAAAGCAGCAATCAGCAGTCGGTGCAAAGCGGAAGGTCCGCCCGGCAGCCGGTTCATTTGTGTCCTTCTCCCTGCTGACAGTCTACGGTGGGATACCTAATTTTCGCCCTTATTTTACCACAACTACCAAGGCGTTGACAATTCTGCGTACATCGGTGAGAATAGATGATCATGAAGTATCTGATTGTCTGTCTGACACTCTTTTTTCTGTTGGCCGGCTGCAACGCTTACGAGAAAGAGAACAAGAGCCTGCAAGAAGAGCTGAGGCTGCTTCGGGAAGAGAATAATTACCTCAAGGCGGAAATCGTTGGCCTGAAGAAAGAAGCCGATGCCCTAAGAGTGATGCTCAAGGAAGAACGGGAGACGGCATCCAAAAAAATCCAGGAAGAAGTTCAGGCTGCAAAGAAGGCACAGGAAGAGCAGAACGGTAAGAAAAAGCCTGCCGACACTAAACAACCCGCCAAAAAGAAAAGTCAGTGAGAAATATAGCTCTCGTGCTTGCTTACGATGGCACCAACTATCACGGCTGGCAACGGCAGCCCGCGGTTGTCACCGTGGAGCAGAAGATGGGGGAGGCCCTACGAAGAATTCTCAATCATGACATCAAGATGCACGCTGGCGCCCGCACCGACAGCGGTGTGCACGCGATGGGCCAGGTTATAAACTTCTTCACGGAAAAAGAGATAGCCCTGCAAAATCTTTCGAGAGGATTGAACAGCATTCTCCCGCGTGACATACGGGTAATGCGCTCTCGAGACGAAAGAGAAGATTTTCACGCCCGTTACTCGGCCCGACGCAAGACCTATGTGTACTGTATACTTAATGAGCCCTCAAATTCGCCCTTCCTCTCCCGGTATGTGCTTCACTGGCCTCACGCGCTGGATATCGATGCCATGAAAGAAGGCGTGGGATGGGTCGTTGGTGAACATGACTTCAGCGCCTTCAAGAAGAAAGACGAGTTGTACAAGAGCACGGTAAGAGAAATAACACAAGCACTGGTACTAAAACGGGCGGGCATGATCTATATTATCCTGGAAGGCACAGGGTTTCTGCGCTATATGGTAAGGACCATCGCGGGCACGCTCATCCTCGCTGGCAGAGAAAAAATCAGACCCCCCGACATCAAAGAGATTCTGGAGTCGGGAGAACGTGAGAGAGCGGGGGAAACCCTGCCTGCGCACGGCCTCTTTCTTAAAAAGATCGCCTACTAGACCGCCGTCCCCAAAAGCTTATCTCGATCATCTGTCTGCCGATAATACCATAGTACAGTCGGTCCACGCGAAGATGAAGCTTTCATGAGAAGCAGAGCTTTCCCTACAACATTCGTTATCGATAGGGAAAAGACTATCGAAGAGATGATGCCCGTCATCAAGCATCTGGCCTATAAGATTTCTTATGGCTTCGATGATGACATGCTCACGGATGATCTCGTGTCCGCTGGAGTAATGGGGCTGCTCGAATCGCTTGACCGTTATGATCCGAGAAAAAATATAAAACTGAACACGTTCGCCTACTGGAGAATTCGCGGGGCCATGATAGACGAGCTCCGGCGTCGCGACTGGATACCCAAGAACACAAGATCGAAGGCGAAGAAGATCACGGAAACGATCCGTGACCTGGAATCGAAGCTGGGCCGCTACCCGGAAGAGGCCGAGATAGCGCAAGAGTTGGACATAAAACTGGAAGACTACCTTGCCATGCTTAAGGACTTCGGGAACTTAAGCGTTCTAAGCGTCGATGAATTGGCCGAGAAAACCGGGTTGCCACCGGACGAAATTACCCGCTACGCAACCGAAGAAGAGACTGACCCGGAGCAGCGCGCGGAATTGAAAGATATCGAACGCCTGCTGGGACGGGAAATTGAAAAGCTTTCTCCCCGTCAGCAACAGGTCCTGACGTTCTACTATTACGAAGACATGAATATGAAAGAAATAGCTGAGCTTCTCAAGATAACCGAGTCGAGAGTCTCCCAGATACACTCACAGGCGCTCTTAAACCTCAGATCGCGCTTCAAGCACAGCCCCGGTAATTAATTACAGCTCCTAGCCCAACTTCCGCAGTTATAAATTTCGAAGCGAGTAATTTCGGCGTGTTACGACAAATATCGGCCCATTTTCGCCACTACATTTTCAACAATTCTTGGTTTGTTTGGGAGCAGGAGTCTCATCCTCTGCAACAGGAGTTTGAGCTCTGGTGAGGCGGAGGCGGCGACGCGCAATCTGATGGTTCTCTCTTTTGCTGGAAGGAGCACATCCAGCGATCTGATCTCTCGCATCTCTTCCAAGAGTTTTCTGGGTGCAGTGCCGAGCCCGCACGTTTTCATCCACTGTTGCAATGTCCGCCAGAGGGCAAGCGAAAGAAAGCAGACGAGGATATGGGCCTGGGTTCGGTCTTGTTTTTGATGAAAGATCGGCCGCATCCCGAGATCGTGTTTTGCGGTGCGGAACGCATCTTCGACTTCGGTTAACTGGATGTAGGTGTCCCAGAGCGTCTTGGGATCAGGTTCCGTCCAGTTGGTTCGGAGGATATAGCTTCCTCCCGTTTCCAATGCCCAGGCGTAGCGTTCCTCATGCGTGGTGATGTCAATTGAGAGCCGGTCCTTCTTTGCTCTGACGGTCACGGTAAAGAGCGACGCTGCTCTGCTGTGTCGCTCGAGGAGTCGTCCGATCTGCCGCTCTACCTTCTGCCTATCTCTGAGCTTCCCCGCATCAGCGCGGTCTCTCAGTTTGTTGAGCTTACATTCAAGAGCAGATGCAAAGCGGTTCAGGATAGCGTTCTCTTTTTCCTTACGACCCTGTGAGCGGCAGAGGACAAACGTTTCATCAGTTCCTTCCAGCGAACGTACAAGACGCACCTCGACGCCGGGCCGTACTTCCTCCCATTGCTCACCAAGGAGTTGTTGTTCGAACTTCTTGAGGAGTGATCTGGGCGTGCCGACCACGTAGCGTGCTCCGTTCATACGCATGCATTCCAGATTGTCTTCACTCACCATGCCTCGGTCGAGCACCCAGATGCGGTGCGCTTTGCCGTACTTTGCCTCCATGATCTCAAGCATCTCCTGGGTGGTGGTCACATCGGGGCGGTTGCCATCGAAGATCTCAAAGGCGAGCGGTAATCCTTCTTTCGTTGCGACGATGCCAATGCAGATCTGAGGGCAGTCAGGGCGGCTGTCCCGGCTATAGCCCCTTCTGGCCTGCAGGTTGCCCGTAGCAGTCCCCTCAAAATAGGTAGACGTAATGTCATAGAAGAGGAAGTCGAAGGTGGCGCCGAAGAGTTCGCCGTAGCGTTGCTGGAGATAGGCGCAGAGCTCGTCCTTGTAGGGAAGAACAACATCGAGGGCGCGATACAGCCTGTCGTCATTGATCTTGTCGCCCGTCACACCGAGAAGATCATCCAGGGCCGTCTTGTCATACCACGACTCTGCAATCTGTAATTCGGAGGAGGGAGCACAGAACCGGGCAACAACGAGGATGCACGCCATCACCGACCAAGGGATCTCTTCCCGACCCTCCGGGAGATGCTTAGTGCAGAAGTCAGCAAAACCGAGCTTGTTCCACAGCAGAAGGCCCAGATAGACATCACCGAAATGGCGCAGGCGTTCTACCCTGACACGGTTCACATCGATGGTGGCCCACGACGGAGGCTCCTGCTCGTCTTCAAAGAGCTTTGGTTCTCGCGGCATGCCGCTCGCGATGCGGCGAATTTCTTCCCAACCGATTCTTTCTTCTTGATCGAGACCGGGTAGCTTGCCGATAGTCGCTACGGTCCTCTGTCGTGGTCCTCTCGCTGATCTCACCGACTCGACCAACGACCAGTACTCGTAGGTTTCTCCTCCCTTTGTTCTTTTGTTGCGGCGTAGATACATGCCCATAGTATCCGCTACAGAAAGGGCTCTGGCAAGAGTCTGGTCTCCACTACATTCGTTTTTAGAAAATGGATGTCGTGACTATTCGGCTTTTTGGAGAAAGGCTGCTCATTCTTTTAAAACTTCTACACTCACTGCGGAAGTTGGGCTAGTCGGAGTGTTGTCCGATACGCACGGCCTGCTGCGCCCCGCAGTGGAGGATCCGCGCGTCATCCTATTTGATCACACATCCAGAGCGAAGCGAAGCGCGTTGCGCACCTGAAGCAGTTTCTCTTTGGAAAGTTTTGTTATCAGTGCTCCAATGCTGTCCTTGGAGACAGTCTGGATGTGGTCTAAATTAATTACGCAGTCTTTAGGCATTCCGTCTTCCTCGCCGACGCCCTGCGGTCGAGGAAAGGCTGCGCCCGTGTTAATTGATCGTGTATACCGGCGATGTCGGAAGCGGGTTAATCAGGACCGGGGCGACGAGATGGCTACGAGGACCTGTTTCTTGAATTCTTCGAAATCCTTCAGATTGATCTTCACGTAAGAATAAACCAGCTCGTCATCCACGGCGGCGTATTCGTGGATGAGGATATTTCTGAGCCCTCTCATTTCTCTGAGAGTTTTGGCCATTTCTCTTGAGACGATTCGCTTCGCATTGAGCTTGCTGAAAAGGTCATTCTCGTCCGAGGGTAATCCGAGCTTCAGCCCCGTAACGAACATTTTGCAGATATCGATGATGCATTCGATGCAAAGCTGAAGCAACCTCTCGCAGCTCCGTTTCTTCTCGACGAGCTGATATTCGTCGAAGCTGGCTGGTGAAACTTCTCGCAATTCGGCAATGTAGGAATCGAGCTCCGCTACCTTGCTCAAGACGCGCTCCTTATCCACCACGATTCACCTCTTCAAGGTATTCCCGATAGATATGCTCGTAATGCGCAAATTCGCGGATGAAGGCAAACGCCACCTCATACAGCAGCTCAGTATTCGCTGCGTAGAGAACTCTGCCCTCCTTGAGCACCCTTCTTCTTATGTACAGTGGCAGCTGCTGA
>DATKNH010000123.1 GCA_035541455.1 Syntrophorhabdales bacterium | reverse complement strand
TTCGGAAGAGATACTGAAAGAAGAAGAAGAGAAGGGAATCGATCTCATCGTGATAGCTTCACTCGGGCAGACCGGTTTGCGGAAATACCTTATCGGAAGTATTGCAAGGAACGTCCTGAAGGGCGCGAAGTGCCCTGTGCTCCTCACAAAATAAGGGTGTAACCGTTTACCGTACCGAACGCCTCGATATCCTTCCTCAGGTGGCTCCGAAAGGGTCTGAAAGGAGCCTGTCGCACACCCTGACGACGGTAAACAGCCTCTTGCAAAACCGGCGTAATTTCCATTATACTATTCTGTTTTACCAAATGAACACGCAGAAACGTGTACGGGACACTTTGCGCTACGCTGTATAAGTTCACTGTGCGCCATTCCGAACGATCCGGGGAGAACAATACATGGCTGAACCGCTGGACATCAGTAAGATTGATCCTATTCTTGAGCGGCATGGGAAAGAAACAGGAGCCCTCATAACCATCCTGCAGGAGGTACAGGCAGTGTACGGCTACCTTCCGGAAAAGGCTCTGAAAAAGGTGGGCGAACAACTCTCTGTCCCGCTGAGTCGCATATACGGCGTGGTAACGTTCTATTCGCAATTTTACCTGACCCCGAGGGGCCGCCATACGGTCAGGGTCTGCCGCGGAACCGCGTGCCATGTCCGGGGCGGAAAGGCCGTACTCAAATCGGTTCAGCAGTTTCTGGGGGTAAACGAGAATCAGACCACGGATGATATGAAATTCACGTTTGAAACTGTGGCCTGCCTGGGCGCGTGCGCGCTGTCGCCCGTCATCCTGGTGGACAAGAATTATTATGGCAAGCTCACACCCGCTAAGGTCGAAAAGGTTCTGAAACAGTACATGTAAGGGAGGAGCGCTCTTGGAGTCGAAACTCAAGTCTGACACAGATCTTTCAAAATTTCGAGAGGAGATCCTGAGCGAACGGGACCCCAACAAACCCTGCATTACGGTATGCGGTGGAACAGGTTGTCGTGCCTGGGGCGGTGGTGAAGTACGGCAGATGTTCACCGAAGAAATAGAGAAGCAGGGCCTTGCCGGAAAAGTTGACGTCCTGCCGACGGGTTGTCACGGCTTCTGCGAGCGCGGTCCGGTGGTGGTCATCCTCCCGCAGGAGATTTTTTATCAGTCGGTTACCGTAAATGATGTACCGGAAATCGTCTCGGAGACCCTTGTCGGAGGCCGGGTGATACAACGGCTGCTCTATGTGAATCCCCTCACGGACAAGGCGGTCATCTACGATCATGAAGTACCCTTTTACAAGCACCAGATGCGTAGAGTCTTCAGTGACAATGGGCGCATAGATCCAACCAGCATCCGGGATTATATAGCCCATGACGGCTATGCTGCTATCGGCAAGGCACTGACCCGTATGTCACCCGAAGAGGTGATCGAGGAGGTGGAGAAGGCGGGCCTTCGCGGACGGGGCGGTGCAGGTTTTCCGACCGGCAGGAAATGGCGCTTCACGCGCAGTTCTCCCGGAGACGTGAAATATATAGTCTGTAACGCTGACGAGGGCGACCCCGGCGCGTTCATGGACAGAAGCGTCCTCGAGGGTAATCCGCATCTCGTACTCGAAGGTATGATTGTCGCCGCTTATGCTATTGGAGCGGCAAGCGGCTACGTCTACGTCAGAGCCGAATACCCTCTCGCAGTCGAGAACCTCAAGAAAGCAATCGCGGATGCGGAGAGTCTCGGCCTGCTTGGCGACGATGTCCTCGGTTCCGGTTTCAACTTTCACCTGAAAATCAAAGAGGGTGCAGGAGCGTTCGTCTGCGGGGAAGAAACAGCACTCCTTGCATCCATTGAGGGCAAGCGCGGCATGCCTCGGGCGCGCCCGCCCTTTCCTGCGGTCGCAGGCCTCTGGGGCAAGCCTACAAACATCAACAATGTGGAGACCTATGCAAATGTCCGCTCAATCATTCTCGAGGGCGCAAAGGCCTACGCGTCCGTAGGCACAGAAGGGAGCAAAGGCACAAAGATCTTCTCCCTGACAGGCAAGATCAACAATACCGGGCTGGTGGAAGTGCCCATGGGTACCACCCTGCGAAAGGTCATCTATGAGATCGGCGGAGGCATACCCAATGGCCGCCTCTTTAAAGCAGCGCAGATGGGCGGTCCGTCGGGCGGCTGCCTGCCGCCCAAGTACCTCGATCTGCCTATTGACTATGAATCATTGACGCAGGCGGGATCCATGATGGGTTCAGGCGGAATGATCGTCATGGACGAGAGGACGTGCATGGTGGACATCGCCCGCTTCTTCCTTGCGTTTACAGAAGACGAGTCGTGCGGAAAGTGCGTCCCCTGCCGCATAGGCACAAAACGTATGCTCGAGATCCTGACTCGTATTACACGGGGCGAAGGACAGGAGGGCGACATCGAGCTGCTGGAGGACATGGGCGAGAGCATAAAGGATGCCTCTCTCTGCGGACTCGGTCAGAGCTGCCCCAATCCAGTGCTCTCGACCATCCGCCACTTCAGGGAGGAGTACGTAACACACATACGAAACAAATATTGTCCGGCTGGCAGCTGTGAGTCGCTCACCTTTGCGCCGTGTGAAAACACGTGTCCGTGCCGCGTGGACGCGGTCGGTTATGTCTCACTTATCGGCGCCAAGCGGTACGAAGAGGCTCTGAGCCTGATACGCCTCAATATGCCACTTCCGGGTGTTATCGGCCGTGTGTGCAATCACCCGTGCGAAAAAATGTGCAAGCGGGGAGAGGTAGATGAGCCGATTGCAATATGCGCTTTGAAGAGGTACGCCGCCGACTGGGAAATGAAGCAGGGCAAAATGCCGCCCCCGACGTTCATCGAAAAGGCGAAAAAAGAACGGGTGGCCGTGGTGGGGGCGGGACCTGCCGGGCTCAATTGCGCATACCACCTTGGGAGGCGTGGCTACCAGGTCAACGTTTTTGAGGCCCTGCCTGTGGTGGGCGGAATGCTGGCTGTCGGTATTCCTGACTTTCGCCTGCCTCCTGAGATAATCGAATACGATGTCCGCTTCATCAGGCAGCACAACGTGGACATCCAGCTCAATAAGGCTCTCGGCAGGGACTTCACCGTTCAGGACCTCCTGCAGCAAGGCTACAAGTCAGTCTTCCTGGCCCTCGGCGCCCATGGCAACATACGGTTGAATATTCCGGGTGAGGATTCTGAGGGGGTGTTGCTCGGCATCGACTTTTTGCGCAAGGTGAACCTGGGTGAAGAGGTGCACGTGGGCGAGAGAGTCGCAATAATAGGGGGCGGCAACGTCGCAATTGATGCAGCGCGCCTCGCTGTGCGCCTTGGGGCAAGAGACGTCTATGTCGTCTACCGGCGCACAGCCGAAGAGATGCCGGCAAACCCGGAAGAACTGGAGGAGGCAGAGGACGAAAGAATACACATGATGTATCTTCTGGCGCCGACCCGCATCATTCCCCACGGAGGCAAGGTAAAGGGGCTGGAATGTATACGCATGGAGTTAGGCGACTATGATGAAACCGGGAGAAGACGCCCCAGCCCGATACGGGGCTCGAAATTCGTACTCGATGTGGATACGGTCATACCAGAGGTTGGCTATGCACCTGAACTGAGCGGCTTGCCTTACAAGGATGGCTTCAGGACCAGGCGAAACGGCACAATACAGGTTGATCCGATAACCCTCGAGACTCATATCCCAGGCGTGTTCGCCGGAGGCGATGTGAATATAGGCCCGTCCACCGTGGTGCAGGCTATGGCCGAAGGTTATGAAGGCGCCCAATCCATCGACAGGTACCTGAAGGGCCAGGACCTGCGCAAGGATCGCGTGTACAGGGCGCTGCGGCGCGCCGACGTACCCAAGTACGACGGAGATGGGAAGCAGGAGGAAGGAGCGCAGCCCAGAGCGCGAATGGCCTACCTTGGCGTCGGCCGAAGGATCCGGAGCTTCTCTGAAGTTAATCTCGGCTTTGTCGAGGAAGCGGCGCTTATGGAAGCACGACGCTGCCTGCGGTGCGACCTTGAACATTAAGAGGAACCCACACTATGAGTGAAATAGACCTTTTAATCGACAACCATGAAGTACGCGTGCCGGAGGGTACACCGATCATCGAGGCGGCGAAGAGCGTGGGGATTTCCATACCCCATCTCTGTTACAGAAAAGATCTGACTCCAACAACGGGATGCCGTCTCTGTGTCGTAGAAGTCGAGGGCATGAGAACCCTTGTGGCTTCTTGCGCCTACCCGGTCGCAAGTAAGATGGTCGTACGAACCGACACTGATCGTGTACTGAAAGCACGGAAACAGGTAATCGAGCTTCTTCTCTCCGACCATCCCTACGACTGCATGACCTGTGAGGATAGCGGCTCATGCAAGCTCGAGAAATATGCCTACGAGTACGGCATACGCAAACCGCGCTTTGAAGGGGCACGCCACAACTATCCTATTCGTTCGATGAACCCCTTCTTCGAAAGAGACTACAACAAGTGTATCCTGTGCGCGCGATGTGTCACCGTGATGCACGAGGTCCAGTACTGCGCAGCCGTCGACCAGACGCAGCGCGGTTTTAACACGAAGCTTGCCGCCTTCTCCGACGCCAACATGCAGCAGACACCTTGCGTCTTCTGTGGCAACTGTGTGAGCGTCTGTCCTGTGGGGGCTTTGAGCGAGAAGGCGGGGCGCTTCAAGGGAAGGGCATGGGAACTTGCAAAGACTGCGACGACGTGCTCTTACTGCGGCGTAGGGTGCACGCTCGTGCTCAATACAAAAGAGAATAAGATCGTGAAAGTGACATCGGACCGGCAACTCGGCATGAACAACGGGTGGACCTGCGTCAAAGGAAGGTTCGGCTATGATTATGTCCACAGCCCTGAACGACTCACGCACCCGCTTGTAAGACAGAAAGGGCAAGTGCGCGAAGCTTCGTGGGATGAAGCCCTTACGAGGGTTGCGGAAGCCTTTCAGGAAGTCAAGAAGAAACACGGCCCCGATGCGATTGGCGTTCTCGTGTCGGCCAAATGCACTAATGAGGAGAACTATCTCCTGCAGAAACTCGCCCGGGCGGCCATAGGCACAAACAATGTTGATCACTGCGCACGTCTCTGACACTCCTCTACCGTCGCCGGTCTGGCGATGGCATTTGGAAGCGGCGCAATGACAAACTCCATTGCAGAAATAGGGGATGCCGACTGCATCTTCATCATAGGCTCGAATACGAGCGAGAATCATCCTGTGATTGCACTTGAAGTGAAGAAGGCGGCACGCCAGAAGGGTGCAAAAATTATCGTCGCGGATCCCCGCAGGATAGACCTTGTTGATTATGCTGCGCTTCATCTGCAGCAAGCACCCGGGACGGATGTGGCTCTCATCAACGGGATGATTCATGTTATCATCGCTGAAGGATGGCTCAACAAGACATTCATTGACGAACGCACCGAGGGTTTCGATGCCCTGGCTGAATCGGTCGCAGAGTATACGCCGGAAGCCGTTGAGAAGATCACAGGCGTTCCGGCGAAAGATATCATTGAAGCGGCAAGGCTCTATGCCCACGCCCGCGGCGGCACAATACTCTACGCTATGGGAATCACCCAGCACACAACAGGAACAAACAATGTTCTGGCTCTCGCGAACCTCGCTATGGTAACGGGCCAGATCGGCAAGCCCTCCTCGGGCGTAAATCCACTGCGGGGGCAGAACAACGTGCAGGGTGCCTGTGACATGGGTGGCTTGCCCAATGTGTATACGGCATACCAGCGCGTAGACGACAAAACAGTCCAGGAGAAATTTGAAAAGGCGTGGAAGGTCCCTCTTGCAGCCAAACCCGGCATGACGCTCACTGAGATGATGAGCGCGATTGGAGAAGGAAAGATAAAGGCCCTCTTCGTGCTGGGCGAGAACCCCTTACTCACAGACCCCAATGGGAACAAGATCAAGAAGGAACTGAAGCACCTGGAGTTCCTGTGTGTGCAGGATATATTCATGACAGAGACGGCTGAGCTTGCGCACGTTGTCCTGCCCGGTGTCAGTTTCGCTGAAAAAGATGGTACCTATACCAATACGGAAAGGCGCGTGCAGCGCGTTCGCAAAGCCATTGACCCGATAGGGCACGCTCGTCCCGATTGGCAAATCATCTGCGATTTATCGACAAGACTGGGCTATCAAATGGAGTACGGATCGTGTGCGGATATAATGACCGAAATCGCGTCGGTCACCCCCTCTTATGGCGGCATCACGTATGACCGTATCGATCGTGTCGGGCTCCAGTGGCCTTGCCCGAGCAAAGATCACCCGGGCACACAGCACCTTCACAAGGGAGCATTCACGCGCGGCAAAGGGAAGTTCCATATCACACCCTACGTAGCACCTCCCGAATTGCCCGACGAAAAATACCCTTTTGTTCTCACCACGGGGCGCGTCCTCTACCATTATCACGCCATGCTCAGCCGCAAATCAAAAGGCCTGATGGAAATCTACCCGGAAGGCACGCTTGAGATGAACCCGGCTGATGCGGAACGACTGGGCATACAACAGGGTGATGGCCTGGTGAAAGTGAGTTCCCGCAGAGGCGCAGTCACGGTCAAAGCCAGGCCAACCGATAACCTTCCACCTGGCGTTGTCTTCATGACGTTCCACTTCAAAGAGGCCGCTGTAAATCTTTTGACCATCGATGCCCTGGACCCCGTGTCTAAGATTCCTGGGTATAAGGTCTGCGCGGTGAAGATAGAAAAAGTGTAACGAACTTTTGTGCACCACCTCCGCGGCCCTGCACCCACGGTATACAAGCCATGCTTGTGCGGAGGCGAGATCACAGAGGTTCGACAGTGGGGGTACATTTCCCTTTTGGATACAACATGCGTTGCCGAATGCATACAGAAAATCTTGTGCGAACGGAGCTCACACAACGGCCGAAACACCTTTGTTTTGGCCACCAGAGCTATTTTTCACGGGGTCAGCTTCTGCAGTCAACAGGTCCAGTTCCCTCCTGATTTTCTTAAAAACTTACATTGACAAGATTAGCTAATAGTGGTAGTATAGGTTGTTGTTTGTGAATGATTTCACTCAACCTAACCTCCTGAATTCTTTTAACGAATGGCTGGTAGAGCCTGTTCGATCCTTCAGATGGATGATGACTCCCGATACCCGGTTGAGGGGGAACACAAAATAGACAAGCAAAAGAGAGTGCAGTACGAAGGAGAGACTGGCATGACCTTACGGGAAGTTCAGAATGTTCTTCGCGCTGAAGTTCTGTACGGCGAGCATTTGCTTGACCGAGAGGTCAAGACCGGGTTCGCCTGCGATCTGATCAGCGATATGCTGGCATTTGCCAGTTCAGATACATTGCTCATCACCACGCTTACCAATCCTCACGTGCTCCATACCGCTGAAGTCATGGACGCAGTCGGCGTTATTTTTGTCGGCGGTAAGAAACCAGACGCTTCGGTGATCGAACAGATGAACGGCGGCCCCATTCCCGTGCTCTCGACCGATCTGCTCATTTTCAAGTGCTGCGGCCTGCTTTACGAGAGTGGCATTCAAGGCACAAAGCGAGGATGCATACAGTGACCGCATCACCCACAGCCGGCCCACGCCTTGTAATGGAGTTCATCATACCGGAAAAAGACTTTCTGCTAGCAGGCGAAGCGGCTTCGAAGACAAAGAAGGCCCTGCAGCAACTGGGCCTCAGGGAAGACGTGGTAAAGAACGCGGCCATTATTGTCTACGAAGCGGCCATGAATGTAGTGATACACGGCCATTCTGGAAAGCTCAAGATCGTCATCATTCCTGAAGAGGTTTCTATAATTTCGGAGGACAAGGGAGCAGGCATTCCCGATATAGAGCTTGCGATGCAGGAAGGCTATTCCACCGCCCCTCTCGAAGTGAGGGAAATGGGTTTCGGGGCTGGAATGGGATTGCCGAACATAAAAATGTGCTCTGATCACCTCACCATAAAGTCTGAGCCGGGCGTCGGGACCCTGCTCGAAGCAACAATCTCTCTGAGAGCGAGCCCAACACTTGTAGAGAAGAGAGAGTGAGGTATGGCTACTTACTTCCATTCTGTAAAGCTCGACACCGACAAGTGCCAGGGGTGCACCAACTGCATCAAGCGTTGTCCCGTTGAGGCGATACGGGTCCATCAAGGCAAGGCAAGGATCATTGAGGAACGCTGCATAGATTGCGGAGAGTGCATCCGGTGCTGCCCAAATCACGCGAAGGTAGCCGTCACCGACACTCTCGACATGCTTCCCGGTTTCGAGTACAGGATCGTTCTTCCGGCACCATCCTTCTTCGGCCAGTTCGGGCCCAAAGCCGAGATCGAGAAAATATTGGAAGCCTTTCTCAACATCGGTTTCGACCAGGTATACGAAGTGGCGCTGGCAGCCGAAGTGGTAGGCCACATGGTTGGCAGGTATCTGGCCACCAAAACTTACAAGAGACCCTTGATCTCTTCAGCCTGCCCGGGCGTCATCCGCCTGCTGCAGATGAGATTCCCCGACCTCCTGGAACACGTGGCGCCCATAATGAGTCCAATGGAAGTGGCTGCCCGCCTCGCGAAAAAGGATGCGATGAAAGCCACCGGTCTCCCGTACGAGAAGATCGGCACCTTCTTCATCTCACCCTGTCCTGCAAAAGTCACGGAAGTAAGACAGCCCCTGAACATCAGGCGCTCTGCCGTGGACGGGGTCATCGGAGCCTCTTTCATTTACAAGGACCTCGTCAAGGCAGTCAGCGAGGTCAAAGGAAACAGGACTGGCTTGCAGAAGGCCACCAGCCGGGGCATTGCGTGGGGCTATCTTACAGGAGAGTCACGAGCGATCGGTTCTCCTTCCACGCTCTCCACTGGCGGAATCCAGAATGCGATAAGCGTCTTCGAAGAGATAGAGCGCGGTGGATTGCAGGATCTCGATTTTGTGGAAGTGCAGGCCTGTTCGGGAGGATGCGTGGCAGGCCCGCTCAACATTCAGAATATCTTCGCTGCGAGGATCAATATTAAGAATTTGGTCAATAAAGCAAAAACGAAAGAAACATTTTACAACGAAGAACAACTGCAAGCATTTTACGAAGCCACCGAATTCTGGGCCACTGAAACTGTCCTGCCGCGGCCCATCCTGAGTCTTGATGAGGATGTGTCGAAGGCCCTTGAGAAGATGGAGCGCCTTGATGAACTGACCAACGGTCTTCCCGGACTCGATTGTGGCGCGTGCGGAGCACCCAACTGCCGGGCTCTGGCCGAGGACATTATCAGAGGGATGGCTTTCGACACGGATTGTATAGTCAAACTGAGGGAGCGCGTAAAAACGCTTGCAGGGGAGATACTCGATCTGGCAAGAAAACTGCCGCACGCGATGGCCGACACTTCGTCAAAAGACAGTAAGGGTAGGCCAATGATACCTTTGGAAGCAGGGAGGAAGAATGACCCTTCGTGACCTTGCAGAGCGGCTTGACCTCGAAATCCTGACGGGTGAGGTCAACCTGGGAGAGACTGTTAGAGCTGGTTATACGTCGGACCTTCTTTCGGATGTGATTGCTCATGCGCCTGAAAATTCGGTGTGGGTTACCGTGCAGCGTCACATTAATATCCTGGGGGTTGCAAAACTGAAAAACATAGTTGGTATCATTACCCCCCGTAACTTGAACGTTGAAAGTGACGTGGTTGAAAGGGCACGAGCAGAAGGGATTGCGCTGTTGAGGAGCGCTTTGTCTGCTTTCGAAATTACCGGCCGCGCATACCAGTTTTTAAATAAAGGTTAAGAGTGAGGCCTTTTTCCTGTGACCTGCATATACATTCCACCCTGTCACCCTGCTCGGCGCTGGAGATGTCTTCCCGGGCTATCGTGGAAAAGGCGAAAGAGGTCGGCTTGGACATTATAGCCATAACGGATCATAACATGGCTGAAAACGGCAAGTATGCTGCGCTTCTGAGCCGGGAGTCGGGCCCCGTGGTTCTCTTCGGCATGGAACTGCAGACGATGGAGGAAGTGCACCTGCTGGCTCTTTTTGAGGATTACGAAACAGCCATGGCGCTCCAGGAACTCGTGTACGGCCTGCTTCCGGCGGTCGACAACAGACCCGACTATTTTGGGGACCAGGTTGTTGTGGACGAGAAAGACAACATCGTGCGGTTCGAGCAGAGGCTTCTTCTCAATTCCGCAAACATATCAGTCAACGATGCAGTATCCTGGATCAAGGCCCACGGGGGGCTGGTGATTCCTTCGCATATAGATAGTTTAACGTTCAGCCTTGTAAGCCAGCTGGGCTACGTTCCGGATGATGTGCAGTTCGACGCGCTGGAAATCTCTGACCGAAAAAAACTCCCGAGCCTTCTTCCCTTCATTAAAGCGAAGAATCTGCCTATTGTCAGTTTCTCCGATGCGCATCACCTGGACGAGATTGGTGGTAAGCGGATCTCTCTACCTATGAAGGAAGCGACTTTCAGAGAACTGGCCGACGCGCTCCGGAATGTTGCTGAAACCTCAGAATTGCTGGCCGGATACACAGAGGGTTAAGAGGATGTTGGAAGAACTGAGCGATCATTTGATGGACATAGCCATGAATTCTGTTCGGGCAGGAGCCCGCAACGTGGCCATATCAGTGGTGGCTGACAAGCCTCGAAACCTCTTGTCGCTGGCCATTGTGGATGACGGCAAGGGCATGGACGACACCATGGTGAAAAGCGTGACCGATCCCTTTTTTTCGACCAAGCCGGGAAAGAACATCGGACTGGGCATTCCCCTCCTGAAGGGAGTCGCCGAAATGTGCGAGGGTGAATTCATGCTGGAGAGCAGCAACGGCAAAGGGACGGAGATACGGGCGAGCTTTGCGCTCGATCACCCTGATCTGCCTCCCCTGGGTAAGGTGAAGGAGACATTTTTTCTTCTTTGTGTCAGCAATCCTGAGGTACGTTTCCGCTTTCGCTATTGTCCTGATCAAGAGGAGTTCACGTTCGATACCAAGGAAATCAACGACAGCCTGGAAGGGGTTCCGATCAACCATCCGGAAGTGGTCGAGTTCCTGAAAGAGTACCTGAACGTGTGATGATGGCAGAAATTGGTACACGAGATTAATGCAGTTTAAGAACATCATTCATGGAGGTGGAGCACTATGAACCTGGAGGAGTTAAAAGCAATCAGGGAACGGGCAAAGAAAGACATCGAGCTGCGGGGAAAAGAGGCAAGAGTGAAAGTGGTCGTGGGGATGGGCACCAGCGGTATTGCGTCGGGGGCGCGGGACGTGCTCCGGGCGCTCGTTGATGAGATTTCCAGGCGGAAGCTGACCGATGTAATCGTGACTCAGACAGGAGAGAAGGGACTCGCTTCTCAGGAGCCGTTAATAGAGGTCCTTGAGGAAGGGAAACCAACGGTAGTTTACGGTAACATGGATGCGGGCAAGGCTATACGGGTCGTGGCAGAGCATCTTGTGAACGGACGCCCTGTCCTTGATTACGTTATCGAAACCGCGTGAAAGGAGGACGAGCATTGTACCGAGATACGGTTTTAAAGAAATTTACTCCGGATCTTCATAACATCCTGTATCTGCTTCATGAGCTGCAGGACAATAATCCACAACACTATGTGGCGCGGGAAGACATAGAAGCCTGCGCTCACTATTTGAACGTGCCGTACAGCTACGTACACGGGGTGGCTACGTTCTACACAATGTTCAGTCTCAGTCCCAGAGGGCGCAATATTATCAGGCTGTGCGATTCGCCACCGTGCCATCTCATGGGCTCTGAGTCCACTCTCGATTACCTGAAAAAAAGATTGGGAGTCGAGGTCGGTGAGACCACCTCCGACGGTGCGTTCACACTGGAGCTTGCCAGCTGTCTCGGGGTGTGCGGTGTCGCTCCGGCTATCATGATCAATGACGAGATGTTCGGCAAGCTCACTCCGGAAAGGATAGACGCAATTCTGGAGGAAAGGAGGGGCAACGTATGAACACTGTCAGAAACCACGTGCTGATAGGCATTGATGCGGGCGCCCTCATGGCAGGTGCGCGCGCTGTTCAAGAGGAATTCGTCCAGGAGATACGAAGACAGGGGCTCTCGGGTGAAGTAGCTGTCCTGGAGACAGGCTCTCTCGGCATCACCGGACAGGGAGTGGTCCTGGTCGTCTATCCCGAAGGTCTCTATTACGCGAACGTGACAAAGGATGATGTGCCCGAACTGGTCGAAGAACATCTGCTCAAGGGACGGCTTGTTAAGAGGCTTCTGCTGACACAGGCGCCGAAACGCTTTGTCGTCAAACGCGATAAAACAGGCTTGATGAAGGAGCAGCCGAGAGTGGTTCTGCGCAACTGCGGCGTTATTAACCCGGAAAACATCGAGGAATATATTGCTGCGGCAGGTTACGAGGGAGCCTCGAAGGCGCTGACCAAAATGACCCCGGACGAGGTTATTACAGAAGTGAAGCTGTCAGGGCTTCAGGGACGGGGAGGCGCTGCTTTCCCGACCGCCATGAAGTGGGAATTTGCCCGCAAGGTGCCCGGCGACGAAAAATTCATCATCTGTAATGCCGATGAAGGCGAGCCGGGGACTTTCAAAGACAGGCTTATACTTGAAGGAGATCCGCACAAGCTGCTCGAAGGGATGATCATCGCGGGCTACGCAGTGGGAGCAAACCAGGGATTTGTGTACATACGCGGCGAGTACGCCCTTTCCATACAGCGCATCGAGAAGGCCATCGCAGACGCCCGCACGATGGGCCTTCTGGGAAGCAGGATCTTCGAATCTCCTTTCAGCTTTGATGTAAAGGTGATGAAGGGCGCAGGAGCCTATGTCTGCGGCGAAGAAACGGCCTTGATAGAGTCCCTCGAAGGACGAAGAGGTCATCCCAGGAACAAACCGCCCTACCCTGTTGTTGCGGGGCTCTGGGACAAACCGACGGTCGTCAACAACGTCGAAACCCTTGCAAACGTGGCCGATATAGTAAGGAACGGGGCTGACTGGTTCAGGCATTACGGCACGTCAAAGTGTACGGGCACCAAGGTGTACACGATACTCGGACACGTGGCAACGCCGGGCCTCATCGAGACGGAAATGGGAACCACACTGAGAGACATCATTTTCGAATACGGCGGCGGCATCACCAAGGGGAAGAAGTTCAAGGGCGCTCTTGTTGGAGGCGCAGCCGGAGCGTTCCTCGGTCCGGATATGCTCGACGTACAGATGGACTTCGTTAACTTGAAAGAATACGCAGCGGCACTGGGCAGCGGGGCCGTCCTCGTGATGAACGAGGATACATCCATGCTTGACATGCTGAAAAATGTCATCCATTTCTTTAAACACGAATCGTGCGGTCATTGCGTGCCATGCCGGCTGGGAACGGCACAAATGACAGAGATCATAGACCGGGTTGCGGAGAAGAAAAGCAAGAACGGTGATCTGGACCGGCTACTCCAGATCGCAGGAACGATGAAGGACACTTCTTTTTGTCCCCTGGGGCAGTCCCTATACCTTCCTGTGTCGAGCTGCATGAAATACTTCCGCGATGAATTAGCCGGCTGAGTATAGCACGTACTCGGAACTACAGAAGGAGGTTTCGGCAAAGATGATAAAAGCCACGATTAATAAAGTAGAGGTTGAAGTCCCGGAAGGGACAACGATTTTGGAAGCTGCGAAAAAAGTACACTTCTCAATACCGACCCTTTGTCATCACCCTGATCTTACCCCCGAAGGTTCATGCGGTATCTGTGTGGTGGAAGTTAAGGGGTTTCCGGCCTTGCGAAGAGCCTGTGTCACACAGGTGGAAAAAGGCTGGGCCATTGAAACGAATTCGGCACGCGTGAGGAAAGCCCGTAGAGAGCTTGTTGAACTTATCCTTTCCGATCACGTGGCCGAATGTCTCACCTGCATCAAGAATGGAAAGTGCGAACTGCAGGACGTGGCACGCGACGTTGGTATCAGGGAAATTGGAGACTACGGATCAAAACGAAAAAAACCGGTGGACACATCCAGCACAGCCATAGTGAGGGACCCGAACAAGTGCATTCTCTGCGGGCGTTGTCTTCATGTATGTTCGGACATCCAGACGGTAAATGCCCTTACCCTGGACAAGCGGGGCTTTGATACGTCGATCAGCACCACACTCAACCTGGGGCTCGGCAACAGTGCCTGCGTCAACTGCGGTCAATGCACTGTCTTCTGCCCGGTGGGCGCGCTGTATGAGAGAAGCCACACCGAGGAGGTATGGAAAGCGCTCAATAACCCTGACCTGCACGTAGTCGTGCAGGAGGCACCCGCTGTCAGGGCTCAACTGGGCGAGGAGTTTGGAATGGAGCCGGGAAGTCTGGTTTCCGGAAAGCTGCACGCCGGATTGCGGAGAATGAAATTCGACGCGGTGTTCGACACCAATTTCAGCGCCGACCTGACAATATTGGAGGAAGGGACCGAGGTGGTAAACGCCATCAAGAGCGGCAGAAAGCTTCCCATTATTACTTCCTGCAGCCCTGGATGGATAAAATTTATGGAGACCTTTTATCCCGACCTGCGCGGCCACATCTCCACAGCAAAATCACCGCAGCAGATGTTTGGCACGCTTGCAAAGACCTACTATCCTGAAATCAAGGGCTTGGACGCGAATAAGATCGTCTCGGTTTCTGTCATGCCCTGCACTGCAAAGAAGTTCGAGTCGGAAAGGCCCGAGATGAAGTCAAGCGGGTATCAGGACGTAGACTATGTGCTGACGACAAGGGAACTCGCCCGCATGATGAAAGAGGCGGGTATCGACCTGAAGGAGTTACCTGATGAACCCGCGGATGATCCGCTGGGTGAATACACAGGCGCTGCCACGATTTTCGGCGCGACGGGCGGTGTTATGGAAGCAGCCCTGCGCTCCGCCTATTTTCTCGTGACCGGCAAGGAACTGGAGAATCTCGACATCCTTCCCGTTAGAGGAATGCAGGGGGTCAAGGAAGCCGTGGTCCCGGTCGACGCTCTCAATCTCAAGGTCGCCGTAGCGCATGGGCTGGGCAACGCACGCAAACTGCTGGACAAAGTCTCTGCTCAATTGAAGGATGGAGGCACAAGCGAATACCATTTCATCGAAATAATGGCCTGTCCGGGAGGATGCGTCGGCGGTGGAGGTCAACCCTGGGGCGGCACCATGGCACGCCGCGCTCGTCGGGGCGAAGCGCTCTACGCCGAGGATAAATCCCTGCCCAAGAGAAGATCGCACGAGAATGCGTCGGTTAAGCGTCTCTACGAAAAATATCTGAAGGAACCCAACTCAGAAAAGGCTCACCATCTCCTCCATACGCATTATGTGCGGCGCAGCGCGTTCGATGGCAAGCCAATTCAGGAGTAGAGAAGAATTCTTGACAGTACTCGACATGTAAAGGAGGAAGGAATGTCTGACCAAGTTCAACAAGAGAATCATCAGTGCCGTTGTGAAGAGGTTAAAGAGGAAGAACTCTATCCCAAGCTGGCCGAAATCATAGCGGAGAACAGAAACAAGCCTGAGAACCTTATAATGGTTCTGCACAAGGCGCAGAACTTGTTCGGCTACTTGCCGAAAAGGGTACAGCAGGAGGTTGCCGAAGGCCTTGACCTGTCACTTAGCCAGGTCCATGGTGTTATCGGTTTCTATTCCTTTTTTTCCACTTCACCGAAGGGAAGAAACAGTGTGAAGGTGTGTCTCGGAACAGCGTGCTATGTCCGTGGAGGTCAGCGGGCCTTGGCGAAAGTGAAACAGGAACTCTCTGTGGGTGTAGGTGAAACTACTGAAGACCGGAGATACTCCCTGGATGTGGTCCGCTGTATAGGAGCATGTGGTCTGGCGCCGGCCATGCTGGTCAATGATGACGTGTATGGCCGGGTGAAAACCACCAAACTGATGGAAATCCTCCAAAAGTACGAGTAAGAGGTGATCAACATGGATGTGAATCGCGCCCATATATTGGTCTGTTCAGGTGCTGCGTGCGTCTCCTCCGGTTGCCGTGAGATAAGAGACGCCGTGGTGATGAAGGTAAAGGAGTTCGGACTCCAGGACGAGATCAGTGTGATTGAAACAGGCTGCATCGGTTCATGCGATCTCGGGCCTCTGGCACTGGTGTATCCGGAAGGGGTGCTCTACCAGAAGCTCAAAGTCGAGGATGCCGAAGAAATAGTAGAAGAGCATTTGCTCAAGGGCAGGATCGTGGAGCGGCTTCTCTACAAGGAGAAGGCTACATCGATGACAATTCCGTCCTTGAATGCCATCTCTTTCTTCAAGGCCCAGGAGAAGATCGTTCTCAGGAACTGCGGCATCATCAATCCTCTCAACATAGAAGAGTACATCGCCCGTGACGGTTACGGCGCCCTCGCGAAAGTGCTCACCTCTATGACGCAGGATCAGGTGATCGATGAGATAGTAAAATCAGGCCTCAGGGGAAGAGGAGGCGGCGGGTTTCCAACCGGCCTCAAATGGCGCTTCACCAGCAAAGCCGAGGGTGATACGAAGTTTGTGGTCTGCAATGCCGACGAGGGCGACCCGGGCGCGTTTATGGACAGGAGCGTGCTTGAAGGCGACCCCCACAGCGTCATCGAGGCAATGGCGATCGCAGGTTTTGCGGTTGGTGCGCATCAGGGTTACGTGTACGTCAGGGCCGAATATCCGCTGGCCATCGAAAGGTTGAGCTGGGCCATCAATCAGGCCAGACAATTCAAGCTTCTGGGAAAGAACATCTTTGAGACCGGGTTTGATTTCGACCTCGATATTCGTATCGGAGCGGGCGCCTTTGTCTGCGGTGAGGAGACAGCCCTCATGTTCTCCATAGAGGGAAAACGGGGCGAGCCGAGGCCCAGGCCGCCTTTCCCGGCAGTGCGCGGTCTTTTCAATTCCCCCACCCTTCTTAACAACGTGGAAACCTACGCCAATATTCCGGCCATAATACTCAAGGGTGCGGAATGGTATGCGAGCTTCGGAACAGAGAAGAGTAAGGGGACCAAGGTTTTTGCCCTGGCAGGGAGCGTGAACAATACCGGCCTTGTCGAGGTCCCCATGGGCACACCGCTCGGCGAGCTGGTTTTCAACGTCGGCGGAGGAATCAAGGACGGCAAGAAATTCAAGGCAGCTCAGCTGGGCGGTCCTTCCGGCGGCTGTATTCCGGCCCAACATCTGAATGTACCCATCGATTATGAATCGGTTGCGCAGCTGGGCGCTATCGTCGGCTCGGGCGGGTTGATCGTGACCGATGAAGATACCTGCATGGTCGACTTCGCGCGCTTCTTTGTCGACTTCATTCAGGACGAGTCGTGCGGCAAGTGCCCTCCATGCCGGATCGGCACAAAGAGGATGCTCGAGATCCTCAACCGCATTGCCCATGGCGAAGGAAAAGCAGACGATATTGATAAGCTGATCGAGCTGGGGCAGCGGATCCAGGATTCTGCGCTATGCGGTCTTGGCCAGACTGCGCCTAATCCGGTGCTCTCAACACTGCGCTTCTTCAAGCATGAGTACGAGGAACACATCCACGATAAGCATTGTCGCGCAGGTGTCTGCAGTTCTCTATTTGATGCTCCATGCCAGAATGCGTGTCCGACGGATCAGAACGCATGGGGATATGTTTCTTTGATTGCGGAGGGCAGATTCAAAGATGCCATAGCGGTCATCAAGGAAGCCAATCCCTTTCCCGCGGTGTGCGGACGGGTCTGTGTCCATCCCTGCGAAGGCAAGTGCCGCCGGAACCAGCTGGACGAGTCGATCGCAATCTGTGCTCTGAAGCGGTTTGCCGCCGACCAGGATATGGCGTCCCTCGATCCCCACCGGCCCCAGGCAGCACCCTCCAACGGTATGCGCGTGGCGGTGATCGGTGCGGGTCCTGCAGGACTTTCCGCAGCCTATTTCCTCGCCCTTAAGGGCTACGGCGTGACGGTTTTCGAATCACTGCCTGTTGCGGGCGGCATGTTGGCAGTCGGCATACCGGAATACAGGTTACCCAAGAAGATCCTGAAATCAGAGATCGCGTTCATCACGGATCTCGGCGTAGAGATACGGCTCAACAGCACGTTCGGCAAGGATGTCACATCAGAACAACTCTTCGCCGATGGTTATAAAGCAATACTCCTGGCAACCGGCGCACACGCCGGACAAAAAATGGGCATCCCTGGCGAAGATACAGAAGGTGTGATTGAAGGGGTGACGTTCCTGAGAGACCTGAGCCTGAAGAAACCGATCAAGGCCCGCGGAAAGGTCGCGGTAATCGGCGGAGGCAACGTCGCGATCGACGCGGCGCGTTCCGCACTCAGGCTGGGTGCATCAGATGTTTCCATACTCTACCGCCGGGAAAAGGAAGATATGCCCGCATACATCGAGGAGGTCGAAGAGGCACACAAAGAAGGCGTGCACATCAACACACTTGTCTCACCTAAACGTATTATCACTGAGAACGGAAAAGTGACAGGCATCGAATGCGTGCGTTCTGCTCTCGGCAAATTTGACAGCAGTGGAAGGCGCAGACCGGAAGCAATACCCGGCTCTGAATTTGTTGTCCCGGCTGACATGGTCATTGCGGCCATAGGACAGAAGCCGGATCTCTCTTATTTGAATGGCGATGGTGTACGCCCTGCCGACAACGGAACTCTCCAGGTCGATAAATCCCTGGCCACAACCCGCGCCGGTATCTTTGCGGCGGGTGACACTGTCAGAGGACCGGCCACAGTGGTAGAAGCCATTGCCGATGGAAAAAAATCGGCTATGGCCATAGACCGCTACCTGGGTGGCAATGGAGTTACTGAGAGCGCGTTCCGTCGAAGCCTCCTCACACTTAATCCGACCTACGACATGGAGGCGTACCAGACCGAGAGGAAAAGAGAAGAACAGCCCCAGGTTCCCTTATCGGCCCGCTACAGGAGCTTTGACGAGGTGGTGCTTGCGTATCCCATCAAAACGGCGGTAGAGGAAGCACGAAGGTGCCTTCACTGCTATTTGAGAGAAGAGGAGTAGCCCCATGACAAAAACGACAAAAAAGATAAACCTGACTGTGGATGGACGAAAAGTAGAAGTGAAAGAAGGCGCATCCGTTCTCGACGCTGCCAGGGCAGCGGGTGTGCATATACCCACTCTGTGCTTTCTTGCCGAAGTGCAGGCAATCGGCGCCTGCCGTGTGTGTCTGGTCGACGTGCAGGGGAACAAGAATCTGCAGGCATCGTGCACGCTTCCTGCGGCTGAGGGTATGGTAGTAACGACCAACAGCGAAAGGGTGAGAAAAGCGCGGAAATTCGCCGTAGAGATGCTTGTCTCGGATCATCCGTTCGACTGTCTGACGTGCGCACGGAATCTGAATTGCGAACTGCAAAAAGTTGCAGAGGAGCTTGGCGTCAGAGAAGTAACGTTCCCGGGCGAGAAGAGCGGAGGGGAAATCGATGACGCCTCCCCTTCACTGCGACGCGATCCCAACAAATGTATCCTGTGCCGCCGGTGCGTCACGGTCTGCCAGGAGCAGCAGAAGGTAGGTGCTCTCTTCGTGCAGGGCCGGGGGTTCGAAAGCAGGGTGGAACCAGCATTCCGCGCAAGCCTCAATGAGGCAGTCTGCGCCTTCTGCGGACAGTGCTCTGTTGTTTGTCCCGTTGGCGCGATCACTGAAAAATCGCATATAGAAGGCGTGTGGAAAGCGCTCTCCGATCCTGACAAGTTTGTAGTCATCCAGGATGCGCCCGCAGTCCGTGCAGCGCTGGGAGAGGAATTCGGTTATCCTCCCGGAACCCTGGTGACAGGCAAGATGTTGGCTGCTGCGCGCAGATTGGGCTTCGACCGCGTCTTCGACACCAACTTTACTGCCGACTTAACTATTATCGAAGAGGGGAATGAACTGATAAAGAGGGTCAAGGAGGGCGGCGTACTCCCCATGATCACCAGCTGCTCCCCCGGATGGATCAAATTTGCCGAACATTTCTATCCCGAGTTTCTTCCCAATCTCTCTACGTGCAAGTCACCGCACCAGATGCTCGGAGCGCTCACAAAAACCTATTTTGCGGAAAGAGAAAAGATTGATCCGTCCAAGATTGTCGTTGTTTCGGTCATGCCCTGCACAGCGAAAAAGTTTGAATGTGGAAGGTCTGAGATGGCCAGCAGCGGCTACCCGGACGTCGACTATGTGCTGACAACAAGGGAACTGGCAGCGATGATTCGTGAGGCGGGCATCGATTTTCGCAATCTGCCCGACGAAACGTATGACAGTCCTCTTGGAGAGTACACGGGCGCAGCCACCATCTTCGGCGCAACCGGCGGTGTTATGGAAGCGGCGCTGCGGACAGCTTACGAGGTGCTTACAGGCAAAACCCTGGAGAACCTCGATTTCGTGCAAGTCCGCGGGCTCGACGGTCTCAAAGAGGCAGTTATTCCCATCGAGGGCGTCGGCGACGTCAGAGTGGCCGTTGCACACGGGCTGGGTAATGCAAGGATGCTGCTGGAGAGCGTGAAAAAAGGAGAAAAAGCGTACCACTTCATCGAAATAATGGCCTGCCCAGGAGGATGCGTCGGCGGCGGAGGTCAACCAATTCCTGTAAGTAATGAAAAAAGAAAGCTTCGTGCAGAGGCTCTTTATGGAGAGGACCGAGCACTGAAGCACCGTAAATCGCATGAGAATCCTGCGATCAAGAAAATATACGAGGACTTCCTGGGCGAGCCTCTGGGCCACAAGTCCCACAAGCTCCTCCACACGAAGTATACCCCGAGGAGCAAGACCTACTGAGGGGAATTTGACGAGCTGGGCACGGGGGACGGATGTCTTATGCACGCCGGACCCCGTGTGACACAGCCTTGAACAGCAAAGATGGAGTACCGGGTCGAAGAAGATTTCTTGGGAAAGGTCGAGGTGCCCGAAGAGGCATTCTACGGCGGTCATACCGTAAGGTCTCTCCGTAACTTTCCAGTTTCAGGTTTCAGAGCACCCGAGGAACTCGTGCGGGCCCTGGCAGACGTCAAGCGTGCCTGTGCGCTGGCCAACATGCGCGCCAATCTGCTGTCTGAGGAGATAGGGTCAGCCATCGTGAGCGTAGCCGCAGAGGTGGCTGACGGCAAGCTGATGGACCAGTTCCCTACAGACGCATTCCAGGGCGGGGCAGGGACGTCGCTCAACATGAACATGAACGAAGTGCTCGCAAACCGTGCAATCGAGTTGCTGGGTGGGACAAAGGGCGATTACCACCTGGTCAATCCACTGGCCCATGTCAATCTTTCACAGTCAACCAATGATGTCTATCCGACGGCACTCAGGGTGGCAGCTATTCGGCTCGTTCTGGAATTGAGCCGTGAGATGGCATCCTTACAGGGGAGCCTTCAGGCAAAGGAGGCTGCCTTCGCCCATATCCTGAAGCTCGGGCGCACGGAGATGCAGGATGCGGTGCCGCTCTCCCTGGGTCAGGAATTCGCTGCCTGGGCCGAAGCAGTGGCGCGCGACCGGTGGCGTCTCTTCAAGGTGGAAGAACGGCTGCGCCAGGTCAACCTGGGCGGCACAGCAGTCGGGACAGGACTCAACGCAGAAAGAACGTATATCTATGCAGCCATCGAAGAACTGCAGTCCATCACAGGTCTTGGGGTGGCGCGCGCGGAGAATAGTGTAGACCCCACGCAGAACGCCGACGTGTTCGTGGAAGTCTCGGGGCTCGTAAAAGCAGCAGCGGTAAATCTGGCGAAGATCGCGGGCGACTTGCGTCTCCTCTCTTCAGGACCTCGCGGCGGACTTGGTGAGCTGAAGCTGCCGCGCCTGCAGGCGGGCTCCTCTATTATGCCGGGCAAGGTCAATCCGGTCATACCCGAGATGATAACGCAGGTAGCCTTTCAGGTTATTTCTTTTGATCAGACAGTGGCCATGGCCGCGGCAAGCGGCCAGCTGGAGCTCAATGCGTTTCTCCCTCTGGTTGCCTTCAACCTTCTGACAGGACTCAAGATGCTCACCAGGGCGGCGTTCCTCTTCCGTACTCTCTGCATCGACTCCATTGAAGCCGACGAAGAGAGATGCCGTCGCTGGCTGGAAGAGAGTCTCTGCCTGGCAACGGCGTTGACACCTTACATCGGCTACGAAAGGGCAGCAGAGCTGTCAAAGGAGGCAGAGGCTTCGAATAAAAGCGTCAGGCAGGCAGCGCTCGACGCCGGCCTTTTTACGGAAGAGGAATTGAATATAATCTTTTCAGCCGCTGAATTGACGAGACCCGGCGTAGCCGGAGCACGTAGATTAAAGCGCAAAGCAACGGGGGTAACGAATGGCGGATCAGACGCTTAACGAAACACCCCGTGGCAGCAGGCTCCACATAGCTCTTTTCGGTAGACGCAATGCAGGAAAATCGAGCCTCATCAATGCACTGACCAACCAGAACGTCGCCATTGTCTCTGAGGTACCTGGCACTACCACGGACCCCGTTTACAAATCCATGGAAATCCTACCCTTGGGCCCGGTGGTTCTGATAGACACTGCCGGAATAGACGACACGGGTGATCTTGGCGCGTTGCGCATCAAGAAGACTCTCGCGGTCATGGCAAAAACCGACCTTCTCCTGCTGGTGATCGATCCTCTGCAAGGCGCGGGTTCGTACGAGGAGGATATAGTAGCCAAGGCGCGTCAGAGCGGGGTACCGGTAGTAGGCGCACTCAACAAGATAGACGTGCATACCCACGTGGAACCTGATGCTCTGGCCGCAAAGCTGAATATACCCGTCATGCCTGTCAGCGCCCTCGCGCGAACAGGCATAGACCGGCTGAAGATGGCCCTCATTGAGAGGGCCCCGAAAGACTGGACGCACCCGACTATTCTCGGCGACCTGATTACACCCTCAGATGTTGTCGTTCTGGTGGTACCAATCGACCTCGCAGCACCGAAGGGCCGCTTGATCCTGCCCCAGGTACAAACGATCAGGGATATACTGGACAACGATGCTATGACCCTCGTGGTCAAAGAACGGGAACTGAAAGCGGCATTGGAGAAGCTGAAGGAAAAACCAAAACTGGTGGTAACCGATTCACAGGCATTCTTAAAGGTGGCCGCGGATACACCCAAAGACGTCCTCATGACATCCTTCTCAATCCTGTTCGCGAGATATAAAGGTAACCTGCAGGCTCTCGCGCAAGGTGCGATGGCGATTGAAAATCTTGTTCCTGGAGACAAGGTCCTTGTCGCTGAAGCATGCACGCATCACCGGGTCGAGGACGATATAGGCACTGTAAAGATCCCTCGATGGCTCAGGCAGTTGGTGGGTGGGCCGCTCGATTTCACGTGGGTCAGCGGTTTGGAGCTTCCTCCTGAATTAACGTCATACAAGCTGATCATACACTGCGGCGCATGCATGATAAACCGCAAAGAAATGCTTCACCGCCTCATGACGGCCCAGGCTGCGAACGTGCCGGTCGTCAATTACGGCGTGCTGATCGCGCACGTGCTCGGCATCCTGAAAAGAGCGCTACAGCCCTTTCCGGAAGTAGTTCAGCTGATGGAGAGTGAGGAAAATAAGGCCCATGTGGTGGAGGATAGATCAAACGCACATTAAGGAGGTACGGGATGAAGACAGTGAAGGAGATTTTGAAGACAAAGAGCAAAGATATCTGGTCGGTCGGACCGAAAGCAACTGTCTACGATGCGCTCAAAATGATGGCGGATAAGCAGATCGGTGCTCTCGTTGTTCTCGACGACAAAGGCAAGGTGGCAGGCATTATCACCGAGAGAGATTATGCAAGGAAGGTGATGCTCAAGGGAAAATCGCAAGAGACCCCGGTGGCGGAGATCATGACGCCAGCTGCCGAGATGTACGTTCTTAAGCCTGAGAATACGGTCGAGGAGTGCATGGTTCTCATGACCGGGAAACACGTTCGACACTTGCCGGTTTTCGAGCAGGGATCGTTTATCGGCCTTGTGTCCATCGGGGATGTGGTGAAGTCGATCATCTCCGAGCAGGAAACATTGATAGAGCACTTGAGCAACTACATAGCAGGGAAATACGTGGGCTAGAAGTTCTGTGAGGTTGTACAAACGTGACTGCGACACAAGAAATTCTTGGGCGACTTGAAACAGGCGCAAGGCCTTCACGCGACGATGTTGTTGCCCTCCTGACTAGCAGTGAGGAGCAGTTCCTCTTTAGCTATGCGGACAAGATCCGTGAGCGTTGTCTCGGTGATGAGGTCCACCTGCGGGGCATAATAGAGTTTTCAAATTACTGTGTGAAGAACTGTCTTTACTGCGGTTTAAGAAGGGGTAACCGCAGGCTGGTGCGATACCGCATGACAGCAGACGAAATCCTCGAAACGGCCGCAGAAGGCGCTGCTGCAGGCCTGAAGACAATTGTTCTCCAGTCGGGTGAAGATCCTCACTTTACTGCAAAAGAGCTTTCCCGAATAATCGCTGCAGTGAAAGAAAGATACGATGTCGCAGTCACTGTATCGGTAGGAGACAGAACGAAACGTGATTACCGCCTTATGAAAGAAGCAGGCGCGGACCGTTATCTCCTGAAGCATGAAACCTCGGATCCCGAGCTTTTTTCGCGCTTAAGGCCCGGTACTACCCTTCAAGACAGAATCAAGCGGCTTCGGTGGCTCAAAGAACTTGGTTTTCAGATTGGCTCCGGCAATATGGTAGGGCTTCCCGGACAGGATGCGGAAACCCTGGCGGATGACATCATGCTTATGCAAGAACTGGAAGTGGAGATGGCCGGCATAGGCCCCTTTATCCCTAATAGTGATACGCCTCTGGCGCGCGCACAGGGAGGAGACGTGGCAACTACACTCAAGGTGCTGGCTGTGGCACGAATCGTTCTACCTAATACACACTTGCCGGCAACCACTGCACTTGGGAGCATACATCCCGAAGGCCGCCAAATGGCCCTCGCGCGCGGAGCAAATGTGGTAATGCCTGACATCACACCCGTCGGCTACAAGAAGCTTTACAGGATTTATCCGAACAAAATTTGCATCGATGAAGAGGGAACGACGCAATGCATTCCGTGCATTTCGGCTCTTATCGCCTCTTCCGGGAGGTCTGTGGGAACCGGTTATGGTCATGGATGGATGCACCAACAACGGAGGACGTGACATGAAGACCAGCAAGGACACGGCGACAGCCGATTTCATAGATGAAGGATTGATTGCAGATCTCCTCGTGAAGGGCAGCAAAGCATCTCCGGCTGACGCTCTGAAAGTCATTGACAAGGCCAGGAACGCTCAAGGGCTGACTCCCGAAGAGGCTGCCATCCTGTTGCAGAGTGATGATCCAGGCGTGCTCCAGGCCCTTTTCCAGACTGCCAGGGAAGTTAAGGAAAAGATTTACGGAAAGAGGCTGGTCTTCTTCGCCCCGCTCTATATCAGCAACTACTGCGTGAATGGCTGTCTCTACTGCGGCTACCGCAATAAGAGCGAAACCATCAGGCGACGCCGGCTCACGCAAGAGGAAGTCGGCCTGGAGGTATCAGCGCTTGAAGAGATGGGACATAAGCGGCTTGCCGTGGAGGCAGGTGAGGACCCCAAACAGTGCCCCATCGAGTACGTGCTCGACACCATAAAAACTATCTATTCTGTAAAGGAGAAGACCGGGAGCATACGCAGAGTCAATGTAAACATAGCGGCAACCACTGTTGAGAACTACCGCAAGCTCAAGGAAGTTGGCATAGGCACCTATATTCTTTTCCAGGAGACCTATCACCGGGAGACTTACAGGGAGATGCATCCCACGGGCCCCAAGAAGGATTACGACTACCATACGCTCGCCATGGACCGCGCCATGGAAGGCGGGATCGATGACGTGGGATTGGGCGTCCTCTATGGTCTCTATGACTACAGGTTTGAGGTAATCTCAACACTCCTTCATGCGCTTCACCTGGAGGAGCGCTTCGGCGTAGGCCCGCACACCGTGTCCGTCCCCCGTCTGAGACCGGCGGAAGGTGTCAACATCGACGCATTCCCCCACATCGTCACCGATGACAAATTCAAAAAAGTCGTTGCTATCATCAGGCTGGCGATACCGTATACAGGCATGCTCCTTTCGACCAGGGAGAAGCCCGGTTTTCGGGATGAGGTAATCCAACTGGGCATATCACAGGTAAGCGCCGGCTCATGCACGGGCGTAGGCGGTTATCACAAAGACATAGCAGAAGCGCCTCAGGGACAGTTCCAGATCGAAGATCATCGAAGTGCAGACGAGATGCTGCGCGTCACGTGTGAACAGGGTTATCTGCCCAGTTTCTGTACAGCCTGCTACCGGCAAGGCAGGACTGGTGACCGATTCATGCGCCTCGCGAAGACCGGACAGATCCAGAATGTCTGTCAGCCTAACGCCATTCTGACTTTTAAAGAATATCTGCTTGACTATGCATCCCCCGCTACCAGGGAAGAGGGAGAGAAAACCATTGCTTCCCACCTGGAACAGATACCCAATCCAAAGGCCAGAGCCGAGACAGAGAGGCGGCTCGAACGTGTCTGCAAAGGGGAACGAGATCTCTATTTCTAAAGCAGTCAACCTTTAGCGACTCCCTCAAAGATCTCCATCGGTCGCTTTCCAAAATTTTTCTTGCCTATTTTTTTACACGTGGGTAACATTAGAAAACAGGCTGGCGAATCCTAGATTCGCGGCGTGAAGCTTTGGCAAAGTCCGGAAGAACAGTCTCGCGACAGAGAAGGTGAGTCCCGGATGCAAAGTCCTTGTCTGATTTTCTGCGAACAGATTATCTGCACGATATCCAACACCGGAATCCATGCGTCGATTCAAAAAAGGAGGATTAATTATGTGGAAACTGCGCAATGACGAGGAGGCGCAGGCGGAAGCTGCCGTCATGCAGGTGCTGCCGCCGTGTCAGGTGAAATGCCCCATCAAGGAATCCATTCAGCGATCGAACGTGATGATCTCTCTCCTGCCCAACGATCCGGAGAAAGCCCGTGAAGGCATCATTCAAATCGGAGATTTTCTTTACGACCGCAACCCACTTTTCACCGTGTGCGGTTATGTCTGCGGGATCTGTGAGCGGGAATGCAACTACAAGACCCAGGGCGGGTCAATCAAGCGGCGGCTTCTCAAGAAATTTTTGTCAGATTCCTACACTCCTTACCTGGCCGAGAAACCACCGCTGGGGATCAAGAAAGATAGACAGAAAGTCGCGGTAGTGGGCGGCGGACCCGGTGGATTGATGTGCGCGTGGGAGCTCTCAAAGAGGGGCTACGATGTGACGATATTCGACACCAATCCAAAGCTCGGCGGGGCAGTGCGGTACATCCCCAACTATCGCCTGCCTGAACAGATTCTCGATGCTGCGGTTGACAACCTGGTGCGGATCGGCGGCATTATGGTAAGACGGGATATGAAAATAAACGGCGGGGATCCAATAGAGACGCTCAAGAAGGAAGGCTTTCAGGCTTTTTTCCTGGCCACCGGAACTCCTCACCCCCGCGCACTTACCCTAGGGCTCAAAACCGTTGACTGGCAGGGGCTGGAAAATGTCATGTACGGTTTGAATCTGCTCAATGACATTCGCCGGGGTGATATACCGAATGATTACTTCAAGGACAAGCAGGTGATAGTGGTCGGCGGTGGCAATGTGGCATTCGACGCAGCCAGAACCGCTTATCGGCTGGGAGGGGAAGTGACCGTCGTCTGCCTCGAAACATGGGACAAGACCTCCAAGGACGCGATACCTGCCGACCCCGAGGAAGTGGAAGGCGCACAGCAGGAGGGCATACGCGTCGTCTATTCCAGAGGCGTGCGAAGCATCTCAGGCGAGGAGGGCAAGTTTGCCAAAATTGACTGTCCCAAATGCATTAGTGTCTTTGACGAAAAGGGTTTCAACCCGCGCTTCGACACTTCCGACTGCATTGAAATAGAGGGCGATGTGCTGCTGATCACGATCGGCCAGGCCACCGATCGCACATTACTTCAGAAAGCAGGCCTCTTTGACGAAAGCGGGCGATTAGCCGTCAATCCGCTCACGCTTCAGAGCGCCAGACGGAAAGATGTGTTCCTGGGTGGAGATGTACGAAGAGTGGGCTTCATGGTTGATGCAATGGCCGAAGGCAGACAGGCGGCCGATTCAATCGACAAATACCTGCGAGGCGTAAACCTCGCCAGGTGGCTGGTGAAATACGAGGGCAGCAAAGCGCCGATGCGCGACGTGTTCAAACCCGAACCGCAAGCCAAATGGACACCACCTGAAAAGAGAGCCAATTTTGAGCCCTTTGAAATCGGCTTCACATTAGAAGAGGCGATAAACGAGGCGAGACGCTGTCTCGAATGCGGCCCGTGCATCTCCTGCAAGGCGTGTGTTGCGACTGGCATTCAGCCCGAACTGCCCACAGTAAAAGTGGATGAGAACATCTGCAGCGGTTGCGGCATCTGTGTGTCAGCCTGCAACTACGACACGTGCCACATGCGCGAGATAAGCGTACTTTTCGAAGGGCGCGAAATTGGAAAAAAGCGAGTCTCCTTCAGCGACCCCCTCCTCTGCAAAGCATGCGGCATGTGTGTTTCGGCCTGCCCGTCGGCAGCCCGCGAGCTTTCTTTTGACTTCTCCACGATTGAGAAAGAAAAGATAGCGAACGAACCTGGCGTCGTCTGCTTTGCGTGTCGTTTCGGTTGGGGCTATGCCTCCGACAATACGGCGGCAAATTTGAAAAGCTTAATTCCTGTAGCTTGTATCGGTAAGGTGGATGCCACGGATATCCTCGGCGCGTTTCACAAGGGAGCGGATGGAGTTCTCCTGCTGGGGTGCACCGATGGAGATTGCCATTTCCAGGACGGCAATCAGGAAGCGCGCAAGAGAATATATCTCCTCCACAGGATTCTCGATTCTTTTGGGGTGGGTAAAGAACGCCTCGAGGTTGTCACGGCCATTGACGCACAGGCCGAGCGGCTTCCGGGTATTATCAACGGTTTTAGTGACAGGCTGAAAGGCCTGCAGCCGATAAAGCGATAGGAGGCGAGCGATGGCAGACAAGCCCAAGATGGCAGTGTGTTGGCTCGGCGGTTGCGGTGGATGCGACGAAGCACTCGTCGATATCAATGAGGACATTCTCGTACTCGCCGCCGCCTTTGACGTTATACTCTGGCCTGTGGCGCTGGACTACAAGTATCATCACGTCGAATCGCTCGAGGACGGGGAAATCGCGCTCACTCTCATCAATGGATCGGTGCGGAATTCCGAACACGAGGAGGTCGGTCGTCTGTTGAGGAAGAAATCAAAGCTCGTGGTGGCGTTCGGCGCATGCGCCTGCTTTGGTGGTACGCCCGGCATGGCAAACCTGAGAGGTAAGGAAGATATTTTCCAATGGGTGTACAGGGACGCGCCGACCGTAGTCAACCCCAACCGCAACATTCCTGAGCCGATTACCATTGCCCACGGCAACCAGCTGACGCTCCCGGAGTTTTACGAGCAGGTGTACCCGCTGGGCCATGTAATTGACGTCGACTATTACCTGCCCGGTTGCCCTCCCCCGCCAGACCGTATTCGATCCATGGGCCGAAGGGTGATGAGTGGAGACCTGCCCCCGAAGGGCGCGACATTGGCTCCTACACGGGCACTCTGCGATCGCTGCGAGAGAAACCAGACAAAACCGGATCGCCTCGTCATAGAAGATGTCAAGCGAATACACGAGGTGGAGGCCGATCCAGGAAAATGTTTTCTGGCCCAGGGTGTGGTCTGCATGGGGCCGGCGACGAGGGCCGGTTGCGGCGAGTCCTGTATCAACATCAACATCCCCTGTCGTGGTTGCTTCGGCCCCGTGGGCGGTGTGGATGACATGGGCGCCAAGTACCTTTCTGCCTTTGCATCGCTCATCAAAGGAAAAACCGAAGAGGAACGAAAAAAGGCCGTCGATGGGCTGGAAGATCCGGTGGGTTATTTCTATCGCTTCACAACCGCATCCTCTCTCCTGCGAAAGAAGAGAGATACATCAACGAAGGCATGAGGTGAGCAATGGGAAAAACAATCACAATAAACCCGATAACGAGACTCGAGGGGCACGGCAAAATAGAGATCTTCCTGAACGACCGGGGGGATGTGGATGATGCCTACATGCAGGTAACGGAGTTGCGGGGATTTGAAAGGTTCTGCCTCGGCCGGCCCGCTGAAGAGATGCCGAGGATCGTGCCAAATATCTGCGGCGTCTGTCCGACTCCTCATAATATGGCATCAACAAAGGCGGTCGACTACATCTACGGCGTGGCGCCGACGTACACTGCGAAGCTTATTCGAAGGCTGCAAGTGGCGGCCAACTATGTAGAGGACCACTACATCCATTTCTTTTTCCTTGGCGGCCCCGATTTCGTCATGGGCCCGGATGCAAACCCGGCCGAACGAAATATCCTCGGGGTGATCGGCAAAGTCGGTCTGGATATTGCCAAGCAGGTCATCGAGGTACGAAAGAGGACCCGCGACATAATAAAGCTTATTGCAAGCAAGCCGGCCCATCCCGAGGGCGGGCTTCCCGGAGGCGTCCCCCGTGGAATAAAGGAAGAAGAGCGGATTGCCATCATGGATACCGCAACTTTTTCCATAGAATTTGCCAAGTTCGCATTGCAGCTCTTCAAAGATACCGTTCTCGCCAACAAGGGATACCTCGATCTCGTCCTGAGCGACACCTATGGCCTGAAGACTTACTACATGGCGCTGGTCGATGACAACTATCACCAGAACTATTACGAAGGCATGCTCAGGGTAGTAGACCCGGCCGGCAAAGAGGTGGCCTTTTTTCATCCCAGGGATTATGCGGACTATATAGGCGAGTGGGTTGAGCCCTGGACCTATATTCGCTTGACCCACTTAAGGAAACTCGGATGGAAGGGCATGGTCGAAGGGGACAATACATCGCTCTACCGGGTCGGTCCTTTAGCGCGCTACAACGTTGCAAACGGTATGTCGACACCGCTTGCTCAAAAGGAATATGAGTACATGGTGTCAGTGCTCGGCAAACCGGCGCATCATACACTGGCCTATCACTGGGCCCGACTGATAGAAGCCCTGCAGGCCGCAGAGGAGTTACGGCAGATTGCTAATGACCCGATGCTTTCCGGAAAAGATATAAGGAACATGAACTTCCAGTTCACGGGCAAGGGCATCGGTTGCGTGGAAGCCTGCAGAGGTGTTCTTATCCATCACTACGAAACCGACGACAAAGGGTTGATCACGAAAGTGAACCTGATCGTTGCCACACAACATAACGCGGCACCGATGGGCCTCTCGGTAAAGAAGGCGGCTCAAGGTTTCATTAAAGGCGGAAACGTCTCGGAGGGGCTCCTCAATAGAGTGGAGATGGCCTTCCGCGCGTATGACCCGTGCCTCGGCTGCGCAACCCACGTTGCTGCAGGCAAAATGCCTCTCGAGGTTACTATCAGAGACCGCGAAGGGGTGGTGCTGGAGAAACTGACCAGAGATTAGATGGGGCAGGAAGGCAGGACCCTCATACTCGGCCTGGGCAACCCCATCCTGGGTGACGACGGCGTAGGGATAGCCATCGCGCGTGTGATAAGGAGCCGGTGGCCCGCTGACTCTTCGATAGACGTTCTAGAGGCGAGTCTTGCAGGCAGGTTCCTGCTGGACGTCATCTGCGGCTATCAGACCGTTGTCATAGCAGATGCCATCATAACCGGTGAGTACACCCCCGCGGGATCAATACACAGGCTCACACCCGACGATCTGGGAACGATAGTTAATCCTTATGCATCACATGCTCTAGACTTGAGGACCGCTATAGAACTCGGAAAGCAGTTGGGATACGAAATGCCCGATACGATTCGCATCTACGCCGTGGAAATAAAGGAAAACACAACGTTTCGGGAGGGGTTGAGCCCGGAGGTGGAGGCAGCTGTTGCACCTGTTGCCAGAAGCATTATGGAAGACCTGGAGAAAGCAGCAACCAGGTCAGAGTGAGTAGCTGTAGGCAAAAAAAGCAACAATTCCAAGCTGTTAAACTTTGCTTCAGGAGGCCGATCAGGCCATTTTCAAAGTGCTCTATCGCTACTCCTCGTCGTCGTAAGCCCCCATGGACAGGCCATCGGCCTTCATGGTAAAATAACTGCAAGGGGAGTATGGAAACAGTACGTCTTGCCAGTGATACCCTTAACGATTTTGCCGCAGAGGTTTCCCAGGCGACCGGACAGGATGTAGTCCGGTGCTATCAGTGCGGCAATTGCACAGCAGGCTGTCCCTACACCGAATTTTTCGATTACCCCGTCAGCCAGATAATGCGGATGATCCAGACCGGGCAGAGAGAAAAGGTTCTAAACTCAAAAGCATTATGGCTCTGCGCCACGTGTGAGACATGCAGCACGCGCTGCCCCTGTGAGATCGACGTGGCTGACGTAATGGATGGACTCCGCAATATCGCCTACAGGGAAAAACGCTTTACTGAAAAGGATATACGAACATTCTATGAGTCCTTCCTCACATCGTTGAAAAACCATGGAAGGATCTTTGAACTGGAGATCATCGCCCGGTATAATCTAAAGTCGGGACATCTCCTCACTGACGCCGATCTGGGCCCCAAGGTGATGAAACAGCTCCACTTCACACCCAAGAGAATCAAGGGCAGAGACAAGGTCGCGCGCATCGTCAAGAAATTTATGGAGAAGAAGTAGGGCATGATTGAGAGAGAGTATGCCTATTATGCCGGCTGCTCCCTTGAGGGGACCGCGTCATCCTATGACCGGTCGATACGCGCAATCCTCAAAGATCTCGGTGTGGTCATCAAAGAGCCTGTTGACTGGAGCTGTTGCGGGTCCACGCCCGCTCATGCGATGGATCACGTTCTTGCAGGCGCACTCGCCGCGCGTAATCTTGCAATAGTGGAGCGCATGGAGACGGCAACGCTTACCACCCCCTGCCCTTCCTGTCTCTCGGCCTTCAAGAAAGCGCGTGCAAAAATGCTCACAGACAAGAACTTTAAAGATGAAGTCAACCAGCTTCTGGATGACCCCTATGAGGGAACGGTAAAAGCGAAATCCACGCTCCAGGTGATTTATGAAGATGTGGGGCTCGACGCTGTAGTTGCGAAGGTAACGACTATCCTTCCCGATCTCAAAGCGGCCTGCTACTATGGCTGCATCTTGAGCCGCCCGCCCCGCCTTGCTGCATTCGATGACCCGGAAAACCCTGTCTCGATGGACAGGCTGCTTGCTGCCTGTGGCATTGAGGTACGCGATTTTGCTTTCAAAACAGAATGCTGCGGTGCAGCCTTTGGTGTTCCAAAAAGAGAGATGGTGCTCCGGCTCACACACAAAGTTCTGAACATGGTGCAGGATTGCGGAGCCAACTGCGTGGTGGTGGCATGCCCGCTCTGTCAGCAGAATCTTGATCTCAGGCAGGCACAGGTGAATCGAGCCATGGGCTCATCTTTCTCCCTCCCCGTCCTCTATTTCTCACAAGTGCTCGGGCTTGCCTTCGGCTATTCGCCTGTCGAGCTTGGTCTTGACAAGCACATTGTAAGCGTTGACAGGCTCATCCGCTCGAGAAGCCCCAAGGGCACCGAAGAGACAGCTTCACCCGCAAAAAGTGCAGCAAGAAAGAACGCGGCCCGGGGTGCGGAAGAAACAAACAGAGAGCGGGAACGTACCGCTTCGGTAGTAAAGGAGACCTGATCGAACAATGAGAGTCGGCGTATTTATCTGCCATTGCGGCAACAATATTGCGGGCACGGTTGACGTAGCCAGGGCTGCCGAGGAGACGGCGAAACTGCCCCACGTGGTCTACTCCACCCATTACATGTATACCTGTTCCGAGCCGGGCCAGGAGGAAATCAAGCAGGCCATCAAACGGGAGAACCTTGACCGTATTGTGGTCGCGGCGTGCTCGCCCCGCATGCACGAGTTTACCTTCAGGCGCACGGTTGAAAAAGCCGGTCTCAACCGTTACTTCTTTGAAATGGCCAACATCAGGGAGCACGTCTCCTGGATCGGCGAAGATAAAGAGCTCAATACAAACAAGGCCATAGAAGCAGTACGCATGGCCATAGAAAAGGTGATCCGGAACAAGCCGCTCTATTCTTCAGCGTTCAAGATAAACAAACGAGTCCTTGTGATCGGTGCTGGCGTCGCCGGTATGCAGGCGGCCCTTGACTGTGGGGAGGGCGGCCTCGATGTAGTGCTCGTGGAGAAGAGCCCTGCCATAGGCGGCATGATGGCTCGGCTCGACAAGACATTTCCTACCATCGATTGCTCTATCTGTATCCTGGGACCAAAAATGGTTGATGTAGCGCAGCACGAACGGATCAGCCTTCACGCCTATTCTGAGATCGAGGAAATCAAAGGCTATGTGGGCAACTACCAGGTGAAGATACGCAAAAAGACTCCCTACGTCGACTGGAAAAAGTGTACAGGCTGCGGTGAGTGCATGGAGAAGTGTCCCACAAAAAACGCTTACGACACCTTTAACTTCGGCGTAGCACCCACGCGCGCCATCAACATCCCTTTTCCGCAGGCGATCCCAAAGAAAGCGACGATTGACGCTCGTTATTGCCGCCAACTGCTAAAAGGGAAGTGCGGCGTTTGTGCGAAGGTCTGCCCTGCAAAAGCGATCAACTTCGAGCTTCCGGATCAGCTCGTCACGGAGGAGGTCGGTGCCATCATCGTAGCGACCGGCTACGGCCTCATCGACCAGGAGAGACTGCCGGAGTATGGCGGCGGACGCTACCCTGATGTGATCACCGGTATCCAGTACGAGCGACTGCTGAACGCCTCGGGGCCGACGTCGGGCCACATCCTCAGGCCTTCTGATCAAACTGAACCCAAGAGCATTGTTTTCGTCTCCTGCGCTGGATCGCGCGACAAATCCATAGGCATCGCGTACTGCTCCAATTTCTGCTGCATGTACATAGCCAAACAGGCAATCCTTACAAAGGATCACATCCCTGACTCCCAATCCTACGTCTTCTACATGGATGTCCGTGCTTCAGGAAAAGGCTATGACGAGTTCACGCGAAGGGCGCAGGAGGATTACGGCGTAAAGTACATACGGGGGCGTGTTTCCCGCATCTATCCGAAAGGTAACAAGATGATCGTCCAGGGAGCCGACACCTTGCTGGGTGCAAAGGTTGAGGTAGAGGCTGACCTTGTCGTTCTCGCCACAGCAGCCACGGCAGCGCCAGGCGCAGCAACGCTTGCTGAGAAGCTGCATATCTCTTATGACACGAATGGCTTCTACGTTGAGAGCCACCCGAAGCTCCGTCCGGTAGAGACGAACACCTCGGGTGTTTTTCTCGCAGGAGCAGCACAAGGCCCCAAGGACATCCCTTCGTCGGTCGGCCAGGGCAGCGCCGCCGCAGCCAAAGTGCTCTCCCTCTTCTCACGTGACATGCTGGAATCAGATCCAGCTGTTGCGCGGGTGAATCAGAATGCGTGCGTGGGATGTCTCAAGTGCGTCAAGACCTGCCCCTTCCAGGCAATCAAGGAACAGGAACTGCGCGGCGGTAAAATAGTAGCGAGCGTGATCGAAACGGTATGTGCAGGCTGCGGCGTATGTACCTCCACCTGCCCGTGCGGCGCGATCCAACTCCAGCACTTTACAGATAATCAGCTGCTCGCGGAGGTAAACAGCCTATGTCTGCCGTAGAAGGAAAAGAGCTCCGCATTGTCGGTTTCTTGTGCAACTGGTGTTCTTATGGCGGCGCCGACACTGCTGGCGTGAGCCGCTTCAAGCAGCCGACGGATCTGAGAATCATCAGAGTTCCCTGCTCCGGAAGAGTCGATCCCCTCTTCGTGGTCAAAGCACTCATACACGGCGCTGACGGCGTCCTCGTCTCCGGATGTCATCCGAGAGATTGCCATTACTCGGACGGTAATTTTTACGCGCGCCGCAGGCTCGAGATGTTGAAACGTTTTCTCCCTTTTGTAGGAATTGATGCGCGCCGTTTTCACTACACGTGGGTTTCCGCATCCGAAGGGCAGCGCTGGCAGCAGACGGTCACCGATTTCACGAAGCTCATCCACGAACTGGGACCCGCACCACGCCTGCCCCATGTTGACCCGGCCAGGGAGGCCATAGCGTGAATCTGGAGAAGCTTAAAGAGATCGTTAGAAAGGTGCTCCCTTCGGTGGACGTGGTGATCGGCTACAGGAACGGTGTGGACGCACTCCATCCGGTTCCTTGCTTCGTCACGTCTCCCGAGGAAGTCGATTCGCTCGTCATCAACGCTGCCTGCGTTCACAATCTCGCATCCTATCTGCCGTCTCTAAAGAAGAAAGCTGCAGTCATAGTCAAGGGCTGCGACAGCCGGACCGTAGTCCAGCTGATACAGGAAGGGATCATCAAGCGGGAAAATGTAGTGATCATCGGTGTGCCGTGCCACGGCGCGGTGAGTGTACGCAAAGTGTTGCGTGCCATCGATCACCAGCCGGTCATTGACGCCGCGTTCGAATCAGACGCGCTTATGGTAAAGACGAAGAAGGGAGAGACGCGCCTTTCGTTGCGTGAGGTTCTAGCTGAGAAGTGCCTGACCTGCCGGTACCCGACCCCGCTGCTCAGCGATTATGTTGCCGGAGAAGAGATTGCACCGGAAGCTGATGAGAAGCAGGCCTACCAGGACATCCGCGACTTTGATGCACGTCCCCTCGAAGAGCGCAGAGCCTATTGGCTTGCTCAATTCGATCGCTGTATTCGCTGCTATGCATGCCGCAACGCATGTCCACTCTGCGTCTGCAGAGAATCCTGTATTGCCGAGACGCGGGACCCACACTGGATGAGCCAGAAAGCCACACCAGACGAAAAGATGATGTTTCACATGATCCACGCCATACACCTGGCCGGTCGGTGCACCGAGTGCGGCGAGTGCGAAAGGGCATGTCCCATGGATATCCCGGTCGCCAAACTGAAGAAGAAGATCAATCTGGAGATGAAAGAACTCTTCGGTTATGAGGCCGGCATCTCGACAGAAGACAGGCCGCCGATGTACACGTTCAAAGTGGAAGAGGAACAGATCGAGGAGCACAAGATCCGATGAGGAAGTTGGGTTACCTCAGGAAGGGAAAAGAGAAGGAGCTGATAGAGGCGCTCGGTAAGAAGGCTACCCTCTTTTTTCCGTGTCTCGAGGGCGACACAGTACTCTTCAAACGGGCAACGGATGGACACACGCTCTATCTTGCCCGCCCCGCCGCGAGTCCGCCAAAAAATATCATCTACCCCCAGAGCGAGACTCTCGTCTCATTCGAATTTAAGAAAGACCCGAATGACGCCCGCCGGACCCTCATAGATCTCCAGGATAACATCGAGGCCGAGGATACGATCATCTTCGGCGCAAGGCCGTGCGACGCACGGGGCATCGCGATAATCGATCGCGCCTTCTCCGACACAGACACCCCGGATCCCTATTACCTGGCGCGGCGCGCGAAGACGACGATCCTTACCATCACCTGTCCTGAACCATCAACGGGCTGTTTTTGTACGTGGGTGGGGTGCGGCCCTGCAGAAACGAGTGATTCCGATGTCATGATGACCGAACTTGAAGACGGCTATCTCCTTGAAGCCATAACACCGAAAGGGGAAACTCTTCTCGAAAGCCCGATCCTGGAGGACGGCGCTGCCTACGAAACGCGGGCCAGAGACGTCCAGAAGACGGTCCACGAGGCAATGGTGAGTAGAGCGGGCGCCGCTGATACCACTCCCGTCGATCAGGAAACCTTCCACTCGGAGGCCTTCTGGGAAAAGACCGCTGAACGTTGTATCGCTTGCGGAGCGTGCACCTATCTCTGTCCCACCTGTTACTGCTTTAACATTACCGACGAGCAGTCCGTCAACAAAGGCGAACGCATCCGGAGTTGGGACGCTTGCATGTTCCACCATTTTACCCTGGAGGCGAGCGGGCACAATCCGAGAGCCGCGAAAGGCCTCCGCTTCAAAAACAGGGTCGGTCACAAGTTCCTCTACTACGGTGAAAAATATGAAGGGATCATCGCGTGCTCAGGTTGCGGCCGCTGCATCCGCGCCTGTCCGGTGTCGATGGAGATAAGCAGCATTGCTGCAGAGCTCAAAAAGAATAGTGGCGGTGAGCAGTGAGCACTGAGCAGTCAACAGCAGCCATCAAGAACCCCTATTTGCCTGATCTGGCAACGGTCGTCAGTATCATCGACGAGACGCCCAACATAAAATCTTTCCGGGTAGTTTTCAATGATGAAGAAAAGATGAAACAATTCTCCTTCGAGCCGGGCCAGGTCGGACAGCTTTCGGTATTCGGCGTGGGTGAGTCGACCTTCGTCATTAATTCCCCACCCACCCGCAAGGAATATCTCCAGTTCAGCGTGATGAAAGCGGGCGAAGCCACAGCATCCCTCCATGAGCTCTCGGTGGGAGACCAGATCGGTGTGCGCGCCCCGCTTGGCAACTGGTTTCCGTACCGGCAGATGAAAGGAAAGAACATTCTCTTTGTCGGCGGAGGCATAGGGTTGGCGCCCCTTCGAACGCTGATCCTTTTCATGCTGGACACGCGCCAAGACTACCAGGATATCACCATCATTTATGGCGCGCGCACCAGTGCTGATCTCTGCTATAAAGAGGATCTGGAGGACTGGGGCAAGCGCAACGATCTCGAACTGATATTGACCGTGGATACCAACTCTCCGGGCCCACCTATCAGGGAAGGATTTGTGCCCACTATCCTCAACGAGGTTGCGCCAAAGCCGGATAACAAAATCGCCATTACCTGCGGTCCTCCCATTATGATAAAGTACGTCCTGCAGAACCTCGCACAGCTGGGCTTCAGGGATGAAGACGTGATCACGACACTGGAAGCGAGGATGAAGTGTGGGATAGGCCTATGCGGCCGCTGCAACATCGGCAGTAAATTCATCTGCAAGGATGGTCCTGTCTTCTCGCTTGCTGAACTGAAGAGGCTGAATTTCGAGATCTAGGCGATGAAGCGAAGACGCGAGGAAGCGAGGATGCGGAGGAACGAGAGACAAAAACGATGAAGCGAGGAAGCGAAGACGCGAGGAAGCGGGAGAGCAAGAGAGACGCGCGGTATGTCGTTCATGATTTTCGTTTTCACGTTTCCTTCTTCAACGCTTCGTCGCTTCCTCGCTTCGTCAGGTTTTTAGATGACCGGGAAATCGCCCTCTAAGAAACAGAAGGTCCTCTTCTACTGCCGCTGCAATTCTGTCTGTTCGCAGATGGCCGAGGCATTCCTCAGCCGGTTTTTCCCCGAGGGATACGAGGCCCACAGTGCGGGCATAATGGCCGCAGAGATTCATCCCGCAGTGAGACTGGTCATGGCGGAAATCGGCATTGACATTTCAAAACAGCGCTCAAAGAACGTTGAAGAGTTTATCGGGACAAAGTTTGACCTTGTGGCTCTGGTGTGCGGAAGCCCTCCGGATCACTGTCCTTTTTTGAACAGGGTACGAGGTCTTCTCCATTGTGATGGTTGCCAGGGGTGCTGCCGGTTTTTCCCCTTTTTCCCCGTAGGGGCCAGAATACTTCACACCCATTTCCGGGAGCCGGTCCTGGGACCGGCCTGCGACGAGACCACTGAATCCTTCCGCAAATTAAGGGACGAAATCAGAGAATGGGTCATGGATACGTTCGGCTGATCCTGATAGCCAGGTGAAAACCTTGTGCAGGCTATCGAACAGCCTGGAAATGCAGACAAAATGGTTGACAAAGGTACCACGATTACGATAAAAACTTGTTTGTGAATTTTTTTTCATAACGGGGAAAAGGAGCGACATATGAAAGATGTGGTGATAGTTTCAGCGGCTAGGACAGCGGTAGGCACCTTTGGGCAGAGTCTCAAAGATGTCCCTGTAGTGAAGCTCGGCGGTCTTGTGATCAAAGAGGCTCTGAAGAGAGCGGGCCTGAGACCCCTGCGAACAAAAGATAAGGAGTTCGCACCGGCAATCTTTGGCGGCAAGCTGGACACGGAATTGGAAGCAAAGTATTACGACTTTGACAGTTCGCTCAAGGAAGTGGCGATTGACGAAGTAATCATGGGCAATGTTCTGCAGGCGGGATTGGGTCAGAACTCAGCGCGGCAGGCCTCCATTTTTGGCGGCGTGCCTAAAGAGACCAGCGCGTTCACCGTAAACAAAGTCTGCGCCTCCGGATTGCGCGCGATTGTGTCCGCGGCTCAGGCGATCAAGGCCGGGGATGCGGAGATCATCGTGGCCGGCGGCATGGAGAACATGAGTCTCGCGCCATTTTCTCTGCCAGCAGCACGATGGGGAGCGCGCATGTTTAACACTGAGCTTGTAGACCTGATGGTGTTAGACGGTGTATGGGAAATCTTTTACGGGTACCATATGGGTCTGACAGCTGAGAATATCGCCGTTAAGTTCGGCATCTCCCGCGAAGAGCAGGACAAGTTCGGCGCTGAGAGCCATAGAAGAGCGCGACAGGCCATCAAAGATGGCATTCTCAAGGAAGAGATTGTCCCGGTCGTGATTCCTCAGAAAAAGGGCGATCCCGTCGTGTTCGAAATCGACGAGAGGCCGATGGACACGTCGGCTGAGAAGATGGCAAAACTGGGCACCGCTTTCAAGAAAGACGGAACCGTTACTGCTGGCAACGCATCAGGTATCAATGATGCCGCAGCAGCAGTCGTGGTCATGTCCCGGGACAAAGCCAAAGAGTTGGGCCTCAAGCCAATGGCCAGAATCGTCTCCTACGCTGCAGGCGGCGTGGATCCTGCTTACATGGGTCTTGGACCGGTCCCCGCGGTCAAGAAGGCACTGAAAAACGGCAACCTTACTCTTGATAAGATAGACATGATTGAGTTGAACGAAGCCTTCGCTTCACAGGCCATTTCCAACATCAGAGAATTGAATATGGACGTGGCAAAGACAAACATGCATGGCGGCGGCATCTCGATTGGCCATCCTATCGGCTGTACCGGTGCCCGTCTCGTGACAACGCTCTGCTATCAGATGCGGCGGCTTGGCTTGAAATATGGCCTTGCAACCATGTGCATCGGCGGCGGACAGGGCATGGCCATGATTATAGAAAGGGAGGCATAATCAATGCCTTACGAGAACATCATTCTCGAACTGGAAGGACCTATAGCGGCCATAAAATTTAACAGGCTAAAGGCCTTGAATGCTCTCAACTCTGCGACGCTGGACGAGCTTAAGGATGCGGCCACGACAGTCGCGCAGGCAAAAGAGATCAGGGTGGTGATCGTTACGGGCGCTGGAGACAAGGCGTTCGTCGCCGGCGCAGATATCCAGGAAATGAAGGATATGACGCCCGTCCAGGCCACCGCCTTCTCGCACAAAGGCCATGCTGCACTGGGCGCGCTCGAAAATATGAGAAAACCGGTGATAGCGGCGGTGAACGGTTACGCCTTGGGTGGGGGCTTTGAAGTCGCTCTCGCCTGTGATATCATCTATGCTTCCGAAAAGGCGCGACTGGGTTTTCCGGAAGTGACTCTGGGAATCTTTCCGGGATTCGGCGGAACCCAGAGAACTGCGCGCCTGATCGGCGCTGCAAAGGCTAAAGAACTGGTGCTTACCGGAAAAGTCATCACCGCGCGGGAAGGCTTTGAAATGGGCCTTTTGAACAAAGTAACAGCTCCGGATGACCTTATGCCCGCAGTGCGAGAGCTTGCGGCAAAAATGCTCGCTGCAGGCCCCATAGGGATAGGTCTTGCCAAGTACCTCGTAAATAAGAGCCTGTCTCTTAATATCGAGTCCGGGCTGGAGCTGGAAGCGAATACCTTCGGGTTGAGTTTCGGGACGCAGGACCAGAAGGAAGGCATGACGGCCTTTCTCGAAAAAAGAACACCGACCTTTCAAGGTGAATAAATGCGAAGTTAGATTCAAAAGCAGACCGAGGCGGAGCCGAGGAGACGACGCAGGCGTACTTTACAGTACGTCGAGGAGAACGACGAGGAGACAACGAAGGTATGCAAATGAAGGTAACTTGGCATAACAAATTATTTTAAGGAGGGCACTGTGAAGATAGTAGTGTGCATAAAACAGGTTCCTGATACGGAAGCCGAGGTGAAGTGGGACCTCCCGAAGGGCACGCTCAAGAGAGAGGGAATGGATTCAATCACCAACCCCTTTGACGAGTTTGCACTGGAGGAAGCACTCCTCACGAAAGAGAAGTACGATGCCGAGATAGTGGCGCTTACCATGGGCCCGGACAAGGCCGTTGATGTGCTGCGAAATGCCCTGGCACTGGGCGTGGATCAGGTTTGTCATGTCAATGATGCTGCGATAGCAGGTTCAGACACGCTTGCAACATCATACATACTTGGGAAGGCCATTGAGAAGATCGGTGGGGTAGACCTCGTGCTCTGCGGCAAACAGGCGACTGATGGAAACACCGGCTCCGTGAGCGGCGAACTCGCCACAAGGCTCGGCTTCAGCCAGTTGACATTTGTCGGAAAGATTGAAGAGGTCGATGCTGCCAACAAGAAGATAAAGGTTCAGCGCGGCATCGAAGGCGGCATTGAAACAGTGGAAGGCCAGCTTCCGGCAGTGGTATCGGTACTGAAAGGCATCAATGAGCCCAGGCTTCCCAACCTGATGGGAATCAGAAAGGCAGCCAAGGTGCAGATCCCCGCATGGGATTGCGATGCTATCGGCGCGGCAAAGGACAAGGTCGGTGCAGAAGGTTCCCACGGCAAAGTGGTTGAACTGACAACGCCCCCTCCCAGATCGGCAGGAGAAATGCTCAAGGGAGAGATAGACGAAATGGCTAGTACCCTTGTCGACAAACTCTTGGACCTGAAAGTAATTAAATAAGGAGGGGTGAGATCATGGCTGACGAATACAAAGATGTATGGGTATATATAGAGCATAAAGATGGCGTGACAACCCCGATGTCTTATGAGCTTCTGGGAGCGGGGAAAACGCTTGCAGACGCACTGGGATCAAAGGTATGTGCCTTTGTCATCGGCGAGAACACCGACGAGATAGCAAAAACTGCGGGCCACTATGGCGCGTCTACCGTTTATGCCATAGACGGTGCTTCCTTCAAGACCTTCAGACCGGCTGCCTTCGCAAAAGCTGCAGCAACATTGGTCAACAAATTCAAGCCTGACATTCTGCTGTGCCGTTCAACCACGCAGGGGCAGGATCTCTCCTCAGCACTGGCCGGTCAACTCGAAGTGGGCCTGGGGTCTGATGCGATCAACCTGCAAATCGACGATGCCAGCAAGGCGGTGAAACTGACAAGGGCAGCATTCGGCGGGAACTTCCTGGCCACGTACATGAACACCAAATCAAAACCGCAGATGGCAACAGTGAGACCAAAAGTCTTTCCGATGCCTCAGTTGGACACTTCAAAGAATGCTGAAGTGGTCAAAGAGTCCTTTTCCATAGCTGAAGATGATATTCGTACCAAGGTACTGCAGTTCGCGCAGTCCGAGACTTCTGTTAACCTCGTGGAGGCTGACATCATCGTCTCCGGTGGACGCGGTGTAGGAGGTAGCGAAGGCTTCAGCGTGGTCAAGGCACTGGCAGACGCTCTCGGCGGCGCAATGGGAGCATCGCGTGCTGCAGTTGACTCAGGCTGGATCCCATACGAACATCAAGTAGGGCAAACGGGCAAGACCGTCAAACCGAAGATCTATATTGCGTGCGGTATCTCCGGTGCCATTCAGCATCTGGCCGGCATGAGGACCTCAGACTGCATCGTTGCTATCAACAAGGACGCAGAAGCGCCAATTTTTAAGATCGCCTCGTTTGGTGTTGTGGGAGACTACAAACAGGTTGTGCCCAAGCTGATTGAAATATTCAAACAGAAAGCGGGTAAGTAAGCTTGAGCAGGGGAGTTCCTTATTACATGGAACTCCCCTTCCCTTTTGAGAGGCACTAGATGATCGTCACCTGTCCTTCCTGCGGGCGCAAATTCAACCTTCCCGATGGTTCAATAAAGTCGCCTTATCAGAAACTGAAGTGCTCCAAGTGTTCCCACACCTTTATGCTGACAAAAGAAGAACCCGAGCCTGAGCAGGCACCTCCTGCCGCAAAGGAAGAGACTCAAGAGGTTCAGCCTCCGAGACAAAAACCAGCGGAGATTCCTACCAGGGCTCCTTTTAAGGTCCCCCAGGCAGAGGACAGGTCTATCGATACGCCGCGCAGGCGTAAGGGCCTCATTGCCCTTGTCATTGTGCTCTTCGTGGTGGCGGCAATGGGCGCCGGTTTTTACTACTGCTGGATGAACTATGCGGAGTTTTTTGGCATCCCCATGGGAGCAAGCGACAAGTGGCTCTCAATCAGGAACCTTGAAGGTCAGGAGATCGTCACGAAGGAAGGGACTGTTTTTCTTGTCTCGGGTGTCGTGTTCAACGGGTCAACCAAAGGCCGCAAATTTTTGATACTCAGGGCAAAGCTCTTTGACAAAGAGGGCAAGGTCCTCGCGGAAAAAGACGTTGTTTCCGGCCTTTCCTTTAGTAAGGAAAAGATCGGAGCCATGCAGAAACTGGAAATCGAGAAAAAGCTCAACGATTTTAAGCTGTCCAGCGAAGAGAACTTTCAAGCAGCAAGCAAGAAGCAGATCCCTTTTGCAGTTATCTTCTTCGACAACACCATTGAAAAGGCAAAAGAGTTTACGGTGGAGATCGTCGAGTCGCCAATTCTATAAGTTCTCATTGATGCATTCCCAAAATTCATTTGCATACCAAACAGTAAGGGTCTAATATACGCGTATGGAATATATAGACCTAAAGGGCATGAGCTGCCCCCAGCCCGTGCTGGAAACGAAGAGATTGCTTCAATCGGGGAAAGTGGAAGAGTTTAAGATACTCCTGGACAATGGGCCACCAAGAGAAAACGTCACGCGCTACCTGGAATCGGAGGGATACTGCGTAAGCATCGAACAGCAGCGGGACGATGGAGTCCTGCTCCGCGCAACGAGGGTGGGGGGTGGTCAGGGTCTTTCCGTCCAGACAGAAAGAAAGGTCCTGGTGCTCGTTGATGGGGCAACTGTGGGAAGGGGCGACGAGGTGCTGGGCGCTGTGCTTATGAAATCCTTTCTTCACACGCTCAAGGAGATCGAGCCCCGCCCCTGGAAACTTGTGTTCCTCAATGCAGGGGTCAAGCTCGCTACAGAAGGATCTGACGTGCTGGGTGTGCTGGGCGACCTTGAGCACCTCGGCGTCGAGGTCCTGTCGTGCGGCACCTGCCTCGATTTTTTCAGATTGAAGGAGAAGCTTGTTGCAGGCAAGGTCACGAACATGTATGAAATAGTCTCCTCGCTGGTCGCCGCTACGAACGTAATAAGACCTTGAATAATAAGAGACGTTTAAAGTTTAAGGTTTGAGGTTTAAAGTTTAAAGTTCGAGGCCTGAAGTCTGTCCTTAAGTCTGATGTCTAAAGTCTGAAATCGCTCATGATTTATCTGGACAACGCAGCAACGTCATATCCGAAGCCACCTGAAACTCTCCAGTCTCTCGTCCATTTTGTGAACGATATCGGGGGAAACCCGGGCAGGAGCGGTCACCCGCTCTCCATAGAGGCAGCGCGAATCATTTTTCAAGCGCGGGAAAAACTTGCAGCGTTGATCAATGGAAAAGACGCGGAGAGACTCGTCTTCACCAGCAACGGAACAGAATCTCTCAACCTGGCGATACTTGGCCTCGTTGCTCCGCACGACCACGTCATCACCACATCGCTCGAGCATAACTCCGTCATGAGACCTCTCGATTTCTTACAGAAAAAGCAGCACGTGGCAGTCTCTGTTGTGAACTGTTCCCTGGATGGCCAGTTAGACCTTCAGCTACTCAAGAACTCGCTCCATAAAAACACCAGGGCTGTTATCATCAATCACGGATCGAATATTATCGGCTCGGTTCAACCCATCAGCGAGATCCGAAAGGTGATAGGCAAACGTGTCCTCATCGTCGATGCCTGCCAGACTGTAGGGAATATGGCTATTGACGTCGATGCCCAGGGAATAGACATCATCTGTTTCTCGTGCCACAAGTCCTTGTTAGGAGTTCAGGGAGTGGGCGCCCTGTACATGCGCAAGGGGATCGAACTACAGCCGATCAAATACGGCGGCACGGGAAGCAGATCCGAATTTACAAGCCAGCCCGAATTCATGCCCGACAAATACGAGTGTGGAACACCAAACACGCCGGGCATCGCTGCACTTCTCGGCGGCCTGACATTCATTGAAAAAATAGGGTTCAATACCTTTATGGAAAAAAAGAAAAGAGTACGCCGCTATCTCGTAGAACAACTCTCCGCGCTGGAGCGCGCCATTCTCTACGGTGATCCTGGTAAGGAGGAGAGTCTCCCCATCGTCTCTATGAATCTGGACGGGGTGAGCCCTTCAGATATCGGCTCTGCGTGCAGCCGCGCGGGCATATGCGTAAGAGTGGGCCTGCACTGCGCGCCTGTTGCCCACCGGACCATCGGCACTTTTCCTCAAGGCACGGTGCGCGTTTCGCCTGGATATTTCACCCGCGCAGACGACATTGATCAATTTATGGAGGTAATCAGACACATTGCCGGAAATTAGAATTACCTATTTTTTTCTTTTTCAGAGCATCCATGAAGTGCTCAAAGCAGAGGGCCAACTGAAGAACAAGGGTGCGATCTTTGAAATCGTCCCGGTGCCGCGCAGTCTCAGTTCTGACTGCGGTGTCTGTATCGCGGTGCAGGAGCTTTCCGACAGCATCACCTCTCTTCTCCCCTTGCTCGACCCCGAGAAGTGCTTCTCGTTCGATGGAAATACGTACTGCAGTATCGATGCACACGCGCTCACATCTTCCGAATCTCCTGTCGGATAAACGATAAACATCGGAGAGGGATTCCCACGGGCAAAACAGAGACGACCTACCTGGAGGCCCCGGCGACCGGGTACCCACGAAGTGGATGGAGGCGACGCGAGCCCCAGGGATAGGCTCCCTGAAAAGAGGATTGCTGCGGGAGAATGCCTTCAACTATTTAGAAGGCATCCTCCCGATTCATTTTCGACGATCGTTACTCAAAAGGTGCGGCTATCTTCTTCTGCTTCTCCTGCTTTCTGTAATACTCGGTCCGTTCCTTGATGTAACTCAACCAGCTGTCAACGTCAGCTTCCTTATGCCCTTTCGACACCATGTCCTTCTTGTAAGCAGCGATTACCGGCTCGACCGCCTTTACCCATTTCACGACTTCCGCATCAGAGAGAGGCAGTATCTGTCCACCACCACCGGTGAAAACTTCCTTGCCCTCCAGGTCCATCTCGTTCCAGAGAGCTGCCTGTGCCTCAAAGGTCTGGTGCGACACCTCGTCAAAAATCTTCTTGAGGTCCGCAGGCAGGCTGTTCCATTTGTTCTTGTTCATGACGCAATAGAAAGTGTACCCTGTACCAAGGCGCCAGTCTGCGGTGACGTACTTCACCACATCCGCAAACTTCCAGTATTTGAGGGTTGAAAGATCAACCGTGACGCCATCGATGACTCCTCTCCTCAGGGCCTCGTAAACGTCAGGCATTTGAAGAGGAACAGGAACCGCGCCCAGTGCCTTTATCACATCTGCCATTTGTCCTGTGGCCCTCACCTTGAGGCCCTTGATCTCTTCCAGCGTCTTGACCGGTTTGGCAATGGTCTGCAGGATCAATGGACCTGAAGTGTTGATGTAGAGGACCTTAACACTGTCCCATTCGGCCGGTTTGAACTTGTTGTAGAAGTCTTCACTCGTCTGGCTTGCCACCCAACCGCTTGGAAAACCCAGAGGCAGATCGAACACCTCTGTCACAGGAAAGCGCCCCCTCGTATAGTCGATATGGGAGACGCCTATGTCCGTAATGCCGGTGGTTACACCGTTGAACATCTTCACAGGGTCGAGGAGCGTGCCGCCCGGATAATACGTAACCTCCACCCGTCCGTTCGTGCGCTTCTTTATCTCCTGGCAGAATGTGTCGGTCAGGACCGACATCTTGTGGGTTGGCGGCAAATAATTGGCAGCCTTCAATTTGATCACTTCAGCCGCAACGGAAAAGGAATAAGTTCCAGCCACAAAGACAAATGCCAGAAGCAGCAACCACATAAATTTTTTCATGCACAACCTCCTTAGCACTCTGATATTTTCTTGAATTTTACCATACCCGGCCCTTTACGTGTACATAAATCTTGTACCTCTCCTGCACTCTGTTTTTCGCTGACTTGGCAGCATGTTTCTGGTAGAATCGTAAGTTAGTACCCAGTATATACGCACCACTCATGAGCAAAAGAGGAAGCGCAGGAGATTTACTGATTACAACACTTCGAGATGTCTGCAAGGCCACCGCCCAATTGGAAAAACTGGACAACGAGCGGTTCATGACGCAGCAGGCACTCGAGAGGGCAAGAGCACTATACGATCAGCTGATGGAGGAAACTCCCTCCGCCCTTCTCCTTCTTGACCAAGAAGGGCATATTCTTGCTTCAAATCACCAATCAGAAGCGTTGCTGGGCTTTCGGCAGGAAGAACTGGTTTCCATGAACGTGCAGCAGCTTTACCACGAGGACGCATCGCACGAGTTCAGACCCGCATTCCAGCAAGTGCTGAAGGAAGGTTCCGGAACCATACAGGGCCTTTCTTCTGTCGGAAAGGGCGGCCAGGGTGTCCTGGTGGATAGCCTTTTCATCGTGGTCACGTACGAGGAGAAGACATTCGTACAGGTTACCCTTAAACCCGCGACCGAGCGCTACAAGCTTCAGCTGGCCGAAAAAAGGTACCTACAGGGATTGGAGCTGCTTTCCCGCACGGCCACGGGACTGCTCGAGGCTTCACACGACGACCACGTGTACAGGTTGTTGGGAAACTACATCGGTAAACTCGTGGGTGACGCCTACGTAATAATCAACTCATTTGATAAGAAATTGAATCTCTTTTTCGTCAAAGACATTGCGGGTCCCATTCGTAACGCGGAAATTATCCTCGGGCTGCTCCTGAGACACCTTGTGGGTGCTTCATTCCCCCTCACCGAGGAGGAGTTCAAACGTTATGTCATGAGTTGCACCCCCGTAGCCGTGCCCGGAGGGTTGCGCGGACTATTCGAGGACAGACTGCCAAAAGACGTCTACAGAGCCATGGAAGAATTCTTCCTTTTCGGCAGTACCTACATAGCAGGGCTGACGTCCGAAAGGGAAGTTTTCGGTATGGTTACAATCCTGATGCCCAGGGGAGCCAAGCTCGACCACCCTGCTCTTGTCGCAACGCTGATGCAGCAGGCATCCGCTGTCTTGAGGTACCGGGGAGGAGAAGCAGAGCCGATCCCCGAGCAGCCGTTACCCTCTCTCGAAAGTCTTCACCACGTCGCTCCGGAAGAGCTGCCGTACTCGCTTGAGCCATACGCCGGGGAGAAGGAAAACAATACGAAACAGGAATCACAAATCGAAGCGGCTGGCGCCCCAAGCTTGGAAGGTAATGGAAGAAAAAACAGGGAGCTCCGTCATCTACTGGCAGACAGCAAAATTCTGGTGGTGGACGATGAAGAGATAGTCCGGGATGTAACAGGAGGGATGCTGAGCTACATGGGCTGCGAAGTCGGCTACGCCCGAAATGGACTCGAGGCTCTTGCACGTTACAAGAGCGCCCTTGACACTGGGGTGCCGTTTGATGCGGTGATCCTTGATCTCTCGCTCTCCGGCAGCCCCAACGCGGCCGAAACCATCCGGAACTTTAAACAGATTCATGCCGGGGTAAGAATAGTTGCATCCGCCGTCAGCTCCAATGATCCCGCCCTGAAACAATTCGAGCAGTCAGACTTTCACACGCTTGTCGTGCGACCTTACAAGAGCACAGAGCTTGCCGAAGCATTACGAAAGGCGCTCGACAATCGCGTGCGACTTGCATAAGCGTACCGTTTGAGGTATAAGGTAGGCATGGAAATTGAGGTGCGATTGTTCGCGACCTTTCGGGATTACCTGCCAAAGGGCTCCGTGGCTTCGTTCAAGAAAAGCCTGCGGGAAGGCATGGCGGTGGACAGGATCGCGGACGAGATACATTTGCCGTCTGACACGCCGAAGATATTTATAGTGAACGGTAATGTGGTGACCGGAGACTACATGGTCGGGGACGGAGATATCCTCAGCATATTCCCGCCGGTCGCCGGAGGATAAAGAGAAGCGAAAGTAATGAGTTCCGGGGCTATTGCAGTCCTCACGTTCTGCCGATAAGCACTATAGGACTCGTACCCGGTAAACAGTCCGTAAAGATTGCCTAAGGGGTGCCCCAGCTATGAAAATCAAGACGGATGAGCCGTCCCGCATCATTACAGAACAGGCTGGGAAAAGGCCCAAGACTCATGATGCTAACAAGTTTGGCAAGCTCCTGCAGAGGACCATGGAGTTCGAAAAGACACAGATGCGGGAGAATGCGAGTTCAGAGACGTCCGCACCCAAGAACGTCCAGGCGATGCGCGTAGACACCGTTGCCGGCATCGGAGCTCTGGCAGGTGCATCCACAGTAGAGCAGCAGGGGCTAATACTGGAGCGAGTCGAACAACTGCTCGATACGCTGGAAGAATACCAGCGAAATCTCGGGAATGCAAGCACTCCTGCTCAGTCGCTGCAGTCGCTCATAGGCCGCATGGAGGAGCAGAACAAATCGCTCGCTGCTGTCCTTGTTACGCTTCCCGACGGCGACAGCCTCAAAGATATTCTCAATCGCGTGCTTATTACGTCGGTGGTTGAGGTAGAGAAGTTCAAGCGCGGCGATTACTCTTAATGTCAATTTGAATTCAAGCGTATACCGCGTTGCCTTCGCCCCGTCTCACTGCGACGTACTTAAGGTACGCCTTCGTTCGCCATGGCTCGAGCGCCCGGGGTACCCGGCCGGAGGTTGGGTCGTCCGTCTTGAATTCAGATTGACACAAGAAGTAGCTCACGCTAACTTCCGTTTTTCGCTTTGGTTGCCCTCGTGCTTTCTCTTGACAGGCAAATCTCCCTTTTAGTAGACTCCGAAAGACAAATACCTCTACGTTCAAGAAGGAGAATACAAGAGACATGGACGAGGAAAAGCGCGAGGCAACGCTTGTACTGAAACCGGCCTACGAGGTTGGGTGCAACACTGTTGTCACAGGCCGCAAGCTTCCATCATTGACCTGGATGAACAATACCTTTGTTCCCGGTTGTAACGTATACGTCGAGTATGGCTGGATATGGGCTATCCCCGATCCAAACCCGCTCATCGGCGAACACACACACGACTTTGACCAGATAGTCCTGCACATTGGCACTGATCCTCACAATCCGGAAGACCTCGGCGCAGAATTTGAGATGACGATAGACGGCAAACCAGTCACGATAAACAAGACCCATTCTCTGTACCTGCCAGCGAAGATGAAACACGGGCAACTGGCGTGGAAACGAGTTGACAGACCGGTGATCGAAATGACGATAACACTCGGAGGCGGCACCGTGGAATCGGTTTCACCGGGTGCGCTGAAATAAGGAGCGGAACTCGCCCAACGAAGCACTGCGTAAAAGGCAGCGTGGCGTAGCGCTAGACCCGGATGGCGGCGTGGGGGCATAGCTCCTGGCAGCAGTAACAACGTATGCACTTGTTGTAATCAAATGCAGGAAACTCCTCGTCCGTTTTGATGGCGCTTGCCGGACAGACCTCTGCACACACTCCGCACTGCTTGCACATGTCCTGCGCGCATTTCGGCTTCCTCACAAAGAGCCTCTTCATAGTCTGACGTACGGCGCCCGGAAGGTTCCAACCCACGTCCATGGTCTTGGGCAGAAGAAAATCCCTGATTTCCGGCATGCCAAGGTTCACTATCTCTGCCATTTCAATTAAATCTTTTTCCATTGCAAGATTCATGAGCGGCAGGGGCGATGGAAGTGTCATGGCTCTTTCAATGAAGGCATCCAATGCGAGTACGTCGCGGGAAACCGCAATAAGGCCGATATCCCGTGGCCGGCCACTGGACGGCCCATCTCCGTCCATTGCAAGGATCCCGTCGAGAATGGTTATCGTGGGATTGACAAGGCGGCAGATGTCTATCAGTATTCCTGCGAAGAGCCGAGCATCCCGGCCTGCCTTTAAATGCCACTTGGCTTTCTCGAAGCGTGGCACAAAACCGAACATGTTCTTTACGCCCAGAGTCAACCCCATCATCGCGTGCGTCTTCAGCTTCGGCATGTTGACGATGATATCAAAGAACGCAGGGTCTTCGCCAAAGAGAAACTCGCGATAAGGAGAGACGCCGCGGGACTTCCTGATCACTCGTTTATCGAACGCTGCGACATTGATTCGCAGATCGTGCACCACCTCCATGATGCCAGAACCCTTGAGCGCCCTCTCTGTGGATTCATAACCAGGGCTGTCCCCCACATAGACATCACATCCCTTTTCGAGAAAGATTTGCCCCAAGGCTCTGATAAGCTGAGGATGAGTATTAACAGCCTTCTGAGGTGGCTTGCCTGCGAGCAGGTTAGGCTTCAGCAGCACCCTGCAAGGATCGAAAGCAAATCCAACTTCCGCGAAAGCCCGCTCGAGGAATCTGCGCAGCCCAGAGGAATCATACCCGTCACATCTTCCTGCCACCACTATCGACACTGGACTCCCCCGGGGCAAAGCTTACCTGCGTGAAGAGTAATTGCATGGTACCGTCAGGCCCCTTCCAGGTGATCTTGTTTCTTCCCTTGCGATCGCGATCATAGATTACACGGTAGCCTGCTCGTTCTATAACGCTCGATCCATTTACCTGCTGACGATCACCCTTCATTGCCAGATCATCCATAAAGTTCTCTATGCGGAAACCATAGTGCTCCTCAAAAATCCGCTCGTCTGTGCTCTTCTCATCCCCGGCTACGAGAAGGAAGTTGTCGCCTTCTTTCTTTATATAGGCTATTGTCTGGCCGAACATGCCGTAAATCTCAAGCACAAAGAGGGAGGGATAGTCCATCTTAATGCTGACAGTGCCGGAAAAATCTATTTTCCGCCAGGACATGGAAAGATCGCCGAGGGCCTCCAGATACTGAAGCCTCTCAGGCCATTCAACCGCTTCTTTTCTTGGAATTGATGCGCACGAACTAAGCAGGGCAAAGGAGAGTAAACAGATGCAGGCTATCTTCACTTCTTCTTTTCAAGATCCTTCAACTTTTCTTCCAGGATCTGTTTGCGCTCACCTTTCGTGTCCAGCTTCAGCGCTTTCTGCAGAAACTGGGTTGCCTGAGCACGATCGCCCAGTTTCAGGTATGCGTCTCCCACGTGCTCTGCAATGACAGGGTCATCCGGCGCCTTCTGGTGCGCCTTCATGAGTTCGTCTGCTGCTTTCCTGTAATCGCCCTTTTGATAGTAGAGCCATCCCAGGCTATCCTGTATGTAGCCGTCCCCCGGCTTGAGTTCGAGCGCCTTCTTTATCATTTCCTCTGCCTTATCGAGGTTTATCCCTTTTTCAGCCCACGTATAGCCGATAAAGTTGAGGGCATTCGCCTGATCAGGGTTCAAACTGAGTACCTGCTCCATGTACCGGAGTGCCGTATCCGTCTGCTTGTTCTTCTCATGTAGGACTCCCAGTTCATACAGCACATCGATATTCTCGGGCTCCACTTTTAGTGCATCCTCCAGCACTTTGATGCCGGCGCCGTAATCCCCTTTTTCCTCATAGAGTCCCGAAAGCATCAGGTATAAGTCAATGTTCTTCGGATCGCTCGCAAGCATCTCTTTGATTTTTGCAACGCCCTGGTCGACGAGTCCTGCCTTGATATAAAGGGGCCCAAGGCTCTTGTTCGCGGCCTTCGCTTCTTCCGTCCCGGGCTCGATCTTCAAGATCTCGTCGATGGCCCTTTTTGTATCACCTATTTCCTGCAGGGCAAGGGCGAGATAGAGCCTGACCTTGTTATCCTTCGGCCTCGAGGCCAGCACCAGATTGAACTCCCGTATAGCCTCTTCATAGCGACCACGTTCCAGATGAAGCAAGCCTATGTTCTCCCTGACTGAAACATCTTCACGATTCATATCGGAGAGTTTCTCGAATTCGAAGATGGCCCGGTCATACTCCTTCTTCCGTACATAGATAGCTGCGAGGCGTGAGCGGGCTCTCTTATTCTGAGGATTGAGTGCGATCACCTTCTCATACAGTTCCTTCGCCCGATCGACGGCACCTTCAATCTCGTATATGGCACCCAGGTCAAAAAGCGCCAGCTCAAAGTTCGGCCTCATGTCCAGCACTTTCGTATAGTATTCTTTCGCCTTTACATAGTTCTTCTGCTCGGCATAGAGCCTCCCGGAATAGTAAAGGGCCATTATGTTATCTTCGTCGTATTTCAGGACCGTCTGGTAGTTGCTGAGCGCCTTCTCATAGTTCTTCTGCGCAATATAAATGGAACCGAGATAGATGTAAGCATCGATGTCCTCGGGGTCAATACTGATGCAGCGCTCGTAGAGCTCTTTGGCTTTATCCGTCTCTCCCCTCGATGATTGGAGACCGGCGAGCAACTTCATCGTGGTACAATTGTTTGGATCGATGCGGAGCGCTTCCTTGAGTTGCTCTTCGGCTTTGGGCAATTCCCCCATGTTTGTGTAGAGCAAGGCAAGCTCGCCCCGTATGCTCGACGAGTTTGGGTCGTTGTGCAAAGCCGCCCGATAGCCTTCCACAGCCTGGTCGTATCTACCTTCCTGGGCAGCCCGGTATCCCTTGAGAAAGTTGAAATAAGCGGCCCCGCTATCCGCGCTGAGGCTAGACGCACCGACAGTGGCACTGACCAGAAGCGTGATGAGGAGAGTCAGAGATCTATTCACATATCCCCTTGCAATTCATTCATAATACAACTTTTTCGCAGACGGGCCAAGAGAAAGAAACAAATGGCCTCACCGTATCAGACTGCCGATCCGCGACCAGCGAATATACTCCAGCGGGTTGGACGCGTTGGCGTTCCAGGAGAAGTAGATGATCAGCGCCCTCCCGACAAAATCATCGTACTTGACAAAACCCCAGAAGCGACTGTCCAGGCTCCGGTCTCTGTTATCGCCCATGACAAAGTAGGAATCCTTAGGCACTGTCAGAGGGCCAAGATTATCTCTCGGCGAGAAATAACCAGGAATAACGGTTGGCTCAGCAAAGACTGCCTGCGGATAATCGGCTCGCTTGCTGTTGACATAGACTGCTTTATCTTTGATCTCGACAACGTCTCCTTCTTTGGCAATCACCCTCTTGATGAAGTCCTTGGTCCTGTCCTCAGGGTATCGAAAGACGACGACATCCCCCCGATCCGGCCCTTTGATGTGGAGCAGCACGATATCAGTAAAGGGTACTTTCACCACGTAGCTCAGTCGGTTGACCAGGAGATGGTCTCCGATAAGGAGCGTGGGCTCCATCGATGACGATGGTATCTTGAATGCCTGCACCACAAAGCTTCGCACGACGAACGCGATGAGTGCTGCAATGATCAGTGACTCTGCGTATTCTCTCCATTTACTCTTAGCCGCACTCTGAGTCACTACCACCGTGCCGGCAGCCGCTTTCGAACCAGAGTTATTCTGCTTCTTTGATTGATCTTGCCGTTTTGATTTACTCAACTCAGTTCATCTCGCTTTCTTCTATCGCAATGTCTTCAGTCTTCATGCTGCGTTCACTCATGACCCGCACCCCTTGACCCATGGCCCTATCTCTTACATCTTTTCCGGCGCGCTCACCCCGAGTATTTCCAACCCGCTCCTTATCACCTGCTGCAGTATGTGGAGGAGCATGAGGCGGGCTCTGGTGAGATTGATCTCATTCTTCAGCACACGGACCTTGTTGTAATACCGGTGAAAGCTTCCCACCAGTTCCACGAGGTAGAAGGTGAGCCTGTGGGGCTCAAGGCTCCTCGCGCCCCCTTCCACAACAGAATAGAAGCGCAAGATACCCTTTATGAGTTCAATCTCCTCCGGAAGCACCAAGAGGCTTGCATCCACCTCTTTACCGTCTGTACTATCTACGCCTTCTTCCTTTGCAAGGCGAAAAATGGATGCAATTCTCGCATGGGCATACTGCACGTAAAAAACAGGATTCTCATTTGATGTCTTCTTCGCCAGGTCCAGATCAAACTCCAGGTGGGCATCGCTCTTTCTCATCAGAAAGAAAAAGCGCGTAGCGTCTCTGCCCACTTCATCCATGACCTCCCTCAGCGTCGTAAACTGGCCTGCTCTCGTTGACATGCCTATTGGTTTTCCATCCCTCAAGAGCGTGACAAACTGAATGAGAATGACCTTCAGGCTCTCCTTGTCTTTTCCCAGAGCCTCGATGGACGCCTTGAGACGCGGTATGTATCCATGATGATCAGAACCCCAGATATCAACTAGTATATCAAATCTCCGCGCAAATTTTTGACTGTGGTAGGCTATGTCCGATGCGAAGTAGGTTTTTTCTCCATCCGACTTAACTATTACCCGATCCTTCTCATCCCCCTTTTCATCCATCTTAAACCACAGGGCGCCTTCCTGCTCATACAGATAGCCGCCTCTCTTGAGCGTATCGATCGTTTCGTCCACATGCCCTTCTTCAAAAAGCGTCCGCTCATGATAGTAGTTATCGAACCTGACACCAAAATCCTCAAGGTCTTCTCGAATGCCACGCAGCACAACATCTGCAGCGTAACGGGCCATGAACCGAACAGCCTCCGGTTCCTCTTCCGGGACGGAGAGGTTTTCCGCGATTATCCGGCCGGCTATGTCTCTGACATAGGCCCCCTGGTAGAGGTTCTCCGGATACTGGACGCTTGCTCCTCCAATCTCTTTCCATCTCAGATAGACGGACCTGCCCAGAGTTTCGATCTGCCGCCCTGCATCATTCACGTAATACTCCGTGACCACGTCATAACCTGCCTTGCGCAAAAGCTTTGCAAGAACGTCACCGACGGCAGCACCCCGGCCATGCCCCACATGCAACGGTCCGGTAGGGTTTGCGCTGACGAATTCGATGAGCACCCTCTTTCCCTCTCCGACATCGGGTAAAAATGGCACCAGCCCTTGTTCGGCTATAACGTTTATTGTCGAGCGGTACACGTCGTCACGCACGTGGAAGTTAATGAACCCCTTGGCGGCGACATCTACGTTTGAGCAGACGGCGCTAAAATCCATGCACTCGATAAGGTTCTTGGCAATTTCTTCAGGCTTCTTCCTCAAGCTCCGCGCCAGCAGAAATGCCAGATTTGTAGAGTAGTCTCCGTGCTCGGGTTCTTTTGGAATCTCTATGATCGGCTTTATCTCTGTTCCGGGAGGGAACATGCCTTTTTCGATGCAGCGCTCTGCTGCATCCCTGATGATGGTCACAATCTTTTTCCGTATCACAAGAGTCTGCCTTGGTGCCACACATTGAGGCACCCGCAAGCGGGTACCCGGTCGCCCGCTTCAATGGGTTTCGTGGAGTCCCGTCATGTGGGCATCAGGATTTCGCTGTAAAAATCAGGCCTTCTTTCTTTGAGGATAGGCCATTCTCTGCGCACTTCCCTCAGAGTCTCGAGATTCACGTCGGCCAGCAGAATACCGTCCTGTCTTCCCGTAGGGCCACCCAGAAGCTCGCCTTCAGGATTTACACAGAAGCTCATGCCGTAAAAGTCCTGCGTATCCTCGCTTCCCACCCGGTTGACCCTCATGACAAAAATGCTGTTGGTGATCGCATTTGCCGTGATAACCGTCTGCCAGATGTGTTGCGACTTGAAGGCGCAGGCAGTAGGCGCAAAAACGATATCAGTCCCCTTGAGGGCAAGAATGCGCGTTCCTTCGGGGAAGAGGTTATCCCAGGAAATCTGCACGCCGATTCTCCCATATTTTGTCTCGAAAACAGGAAGACCCCGATCGCCGGTAGAGAAATAGAATTTCTCTTCCCAGAGAGGAATATCGGGTACGTGCACTTTCCTGTATGTACCGCAGACAGCGCCGTCCGCGTCAATCACCACCGCGCTGTTGAAGTATCGGGCATCCTCCCGTTCAAAAATGGGAAGTATCACGGCTGCGCCCGCGTCAGCGGCTTTTTTTCTCATGAGTTCAATCACAGGGCTGGATACCGTATCTGCGGCGGCGAAGGCTTTTTCGTCTCTCCCATTTGGAAACCAGTGAAGGTTGAACAGTTCCTGGAAGCAGATGATCTGCGCACCCGCCTCGATAGCCATATCAGCCATCTTCAGGCCTTTTTCTACGTTCTTCTCCTTATCCTTCACGCATGCGAACTGAATTCCGGCTATCTTCATTTCACTTGTTGTTTGTAGCGATGATGATGGACCAGGGGTCCAGCTTGTTTTTCTTGAATACTTCTTTGATGTGGAGACTGCAGTGGTTAGAGAGTAAATTAATGGAAAGGTCTGATCTCCAGCCCCACCTTTCACAAAGGGGAGAAAAAAGATTCTCCAGCTTCTTTACAATACCGTTGTTGCTGCAGAAGTGGTTCAGGATCACAATGTTCCCGCCCTTCTTCGTCACCCTCTTCATTTCAGCAACCATCTTTTCCGGGTTCGGGACCACGGTGACGACAAAAGCGGCGACCGAGTGATCAAAGCTGTCATCTGCAAAAGTCAGGTTCTCGCCGTCCATCTCAAGGAGATGCACGTTGTCCAGCTGCATGGCTTCTTTCTTGTCCTGCGCTTTCTCAAGCATCTTGCGGGTCACGTCAACACCGACAAGCATGCAGGATTCAGGGTACATATGAAGCGAGATCCCCGTTCCGACTCCAACCTCGAGTATCCTGTCGCCTTCCTGGATGTCGGATCTGCTCAAACCCAGCTTAATCCTTGGGGAAAAAACGTGCGAAAAACACAAATCGTATACCGACGAATATTGACCGTAAATTGTGCGTACCTGTTCCCTGTTCATGCGCACACAAACTACCAGATAGACGGGGCCCTGTCAAGCAAAACCTCATCGCGGCATTCAGCCCGTGATCCCGATCAGTCCGCCTTCACAACGAATGGTCAAAAAAGGTGAACGGGCAGATCAGGATCACCAAGCTGAATCCCCTTGCCGTCGAAGTAAAGGGAGACCGCCCTGATCTCCACGCCGGCACCTGCTGCCTGTCTCAGAAGGGCCGCCACGGCGGGATCACCGCCCTCAAAGGGACGGAACGCTGCAGCATCCTTGAATGCTGCTATGAAGCAGATTGCCCCTCTCAGCTTCCGGCGAGCGTGATCGATAAGGACCCGGATGTGCCTCTGCCCCCGGAGCGTGAGGCAGTCCGGGTACATTGCATACCTTCCCTGCTGCAAAGCAGCACTCTTGACCTCAATATAAAGCTCTCCGGGAGCACTGTCCTTCACTAATGCATAGTCAAGCACGCTATCGCCAAGCCTCGGGTTCCTTCTTTGGAGGCGCCAACCGGAAAGCCATTCTATCCTCTCTTCGGCAAGCGCCCGCTCAAACGCCCGCATCTGAAATTGCGTGTCGATAAGCGTCCAGGCCGATGCCGACTCTATCTCTGGGGCTCGCGTCGCCCCCTCCATCGGCAAAGCCGCCGGAGCCTTCCCCTCTCGCTCACTGTGTTCGCTAGATAGAGTTCCACGGACAACGGTATTCCGGGTTTGCCTGTGAGACTCTATCGCAAACAGCTTGTAGGAAGTCTTGCCGCCAGGGGACGGAAGGCATGCTGCTTTTCGCCCGGAGACGAGGAGCTCAAGGAGCCTGCCTGTGTTATTGATATGGGCGTGTTCTCCCCGGCCGTCGACTGAAATCTCCACGACAAACCGATTCAGCCGTCTTCTTATGACACACTCTATGTAGCTAGGGATGTTCAGCAGGCATTCCCCGTTCCTCGTTCCTGCTGGCTCGTCCGCATGCATGATAACCGCAATGTAGGGGTCGGAATTTGATTAGCCTTCTCGTGACCCCCGACCACGTCCCCTGACCCGTCTCTTATGATTTCCACAATCCGTGCAGGCTGCAGTATTCTCTCGCAGTCACAGCCTCACCCTTCACCGCAAAGGAGGCCTTCGGCTCCTGTCCGGGCGTGAGGTACTGGCGTTCAATGCAGCCGGCAGGTGTCACAATCTCGATCCACTCAATGTAGTGTTTCTCTTCCATCGGATGGGCCACACTGCCAACCTTTACCGCTACCCCGTCCTGCGTCTTCTCGACAACAGGCACGTGCTTCTCCAGAGAGGCCTCTACAGTGTTCTCAGCCATCAGCTTCATCGGCTGGTTGCAGCAAGCCAGCACACCCTTACCTGCGTGTGTCACCTCGACTATGTTTCCGCATACGTCACATTTGTACACCTGCATCCGATCAGCCATTCTTATCCTCCTTTTTTAGAAATGGTATGCTGCAAGATCTTCTTGGATCTCGCTCGCGCTCTCTCTTCTTCTGTCAGGCAAGTCTTGCATGTGCCCTTGAAATAACCGTGTATGTCTTCAACCCTGTGTCCCATGACTTCGCCTACACCCGCATACTTGCACCGTATCTCGATATCGAGAATTGAGCCGCACCGCTTGCACAAGAAGTGATGGTGCGCCTCCCTTCTGCAATCATAGCGGCATTCCTCGGATGTAATGGTCAGGGCGATTGCCAATCCTTTTTCCACAAAGGCATTAAGCGTGTTGTACACGGTCGCCTTGGCCAGCATCGGCATCTCCCTGATAAGACTGTCGTGCACCATGCTCACCGTAGGATGGTCCAGTCTTCCCAGCATGTGCTCAAGTATCCGTATGCGTTGAAAGGACGGATTGAGACCGCTCTCTACCAGTGCTTCCCTGGGGGACCTCAGTTTTGTATTCATTCTAACTTTAGACTAAGTATCTTTTTGACCTGTGTCAAGAAAAATTAAGAAGATTTTCTTCTCTCCTTGCGTCCGTCACTAAGATGTATGAAACTTAAAGATACGCTCAAGAGGGAGGATTTCAGCGATGACCGAAAAGACAAACCAGGAACCGCAGGTAGCGCAGCTCGCCGATCTTATCGCCTATCAGACAGGCTCTGTCGTCAGCCGGGAAATAATCAGCCGGTCCACGGGCACAGTCACTCTATTCGCCTTTGATGCGGGCCAGGGCCTGAGCGAACACACCGCACCCTTTGACGCCATGGTGTCCCTGCTCGATGGCGAGGTGGAGATCACCATATCAGGGAAAAAGCATCTTCTCCAGAAAGGCGACATGATCGTGATGCCGGCGCACCAGCCTCACGCTCTCAGGGCAGTGACGAAATTTAAGATGCTCCTGGTGATGATAAAGTCGTAAGAGCAGGCTCACGGCCCTGTCTTCACCGCCCGATTCCTTTTCCTGACGTTTGTTCTTGCTGCTAGGCGCCGGACCGCCGAATCGGTCTTCGCGGCCGGACATTTTTTGCTTGACTTTGGAAACTATAAATACTATGTTAGTTTCCTGAGTGCAATATGGCTGCCCGCAAGTCAGTGCTGCTTAATGAACAATCCACGACGACCACGGTGGGCCAGTCTGTCCGCAGGCGGATAATCACAAATGCCAGGCGACGCTTTCTGGCTCATGGGTTTCGGATCATCACCATGGATGATCTGGCGACGGATCTGGGCATGAGCAAGAAGACACTCTATGCCCATTTCCCGAATAAGGTGGCCCTGCTGGAAGCTGTGCTGCGTGACAAGATGCATGACATTGACGTGGACCTGGGGCGTATAGCGTCCGGCGACATTTCCAGCTTTCCGGCCTTGCTTCAAGAACTCAGCGCCTGCCTTCGGCAGCACCTCGAAGAAATCCAGCCCTCCTTTCTCTGGGACATCCAGCGGGAACAGCCCGACATGTTCCTGCTCGTCCAGAAACGGCGGCTGGAGATGATTCACCGGTATTTCGGGAAAGTCCTGGAAGAAGGACGGAAAGCCGGTCTGATCTGCAAAGACCTACCGCCAGCATTCATCATCGAATTACTGTTGGCAGCGGTAGAGAGCATTCTCACGCCGCAGAAGATGAAGGAGATGGAACTCACACCACCTGACGGGTTCCTGGCCATCATAAGGGTGGTCCTTACAGGCATTATGACCGAGAAAGGAAGGGCAAGAATGTCAAAGTGGGGAGAGCCACGCATGTCGTCCAGGAAGACCCGCTTGAGAGAGGGATAGCCATGGTCGCGCCCCCTTTTGCTCTGGAGAAGCCACCACGCTCTTCGCGCACTAAGGAAGAAATAGGACGTGAGCGTCTGTGCAACGGTGTCAACCAGATGAGGAGCGCAGGGCTGGCCGTGCTCGCGCTTGTTGTCGTTCTTCTCCTTTGCTCGTGCACTGTTGGACCGAACTTCGTTAAGCCTGGAACTGCGGTATCACCTGCCTGGCTCGATGCGGACGACTGGCGCGTCAAGACAGGCCCTGCCGAATACAGAGCCTGGTGGAAGGCGTTTAATGATCCGGTGCTGGACAGACTGATCGAGCGGGCCTACCAGGGGAACCTGTCCCTCAGGATTGCAGGGGTGCGGGTTCTGGAGGCTCGCGCCCAGCTGGGGATTGCTGTCGGAAGACTCTATCCTCAAGCCCAGCAGGCTTTCGGTTCGCTCCAGGAAATCCGCACAAGCGAACGATCCGCGTTGGGCGCCATCGTGGGTTCCAGCCCTTTGCCTCGCGTAGACAACATTTTCGATTACTGGCAGGACCAGATCGGCGTCAGTGCAAGCTGGGAGATTGACTTCTGGGGAAAATTCAGGCGCGCCATCGAATCAGCCGATGCAAATCTGCGTGCCACGATGGCCGACTACGACAGCGCTCTGGTGAGCCTCACGGCTGACGTGACAAATTCTTATATCGCGATCAGGACTCTTGAAAAGAGGCTTGCTATTGCCCGCCAGGCCGTCGAGACCCAAAAAGAGAGCCTCAAGATTGCCGAGGATCGGCTGCGGTACGGCATGGCCCCACGATTGGATGTGGAGCAGGCAAAGACACTCCTCAACGATACTTCGGCCGCAATCCCAGCGCTCGAAGCCCAACTGCGACAGGCCAAGAACTCACTTAGCCTTCTTTTGGGTATGCTCCCGGGCGATCTGACCGAGATTCTGCAGGGTTCTTCGGAAATCCCTGTTGCGCCGCCCGAGATAGTAGTCGGTATCCCCAACGATCTTCTCCGCAGACGGCCCGACATTCGGAGTGTCGAGTACCAGGCGGCGGCACAGAGTGCCCAGATAGGCATGGCCAAGGCAGACCTCTACCCTGCTTTCTCCCTGACGGGAACGTTCGGCTTTCTCTCTACAAACGTCAGCGATTTCAAACTGAGCAACATGTTCAACTGGGACAGTCGGACCTTCCAGTGGGGCCCCTCTGCCCAGTGGAACATCTTCAACTACGGCCGCATCACGAACAATGTCCGGGTACAGGATGCGCGGCTGGAGCAACTTTTGATCGCCTACCAGAACACCGTTCTCAAAGCGCACAAGGAGGTCGAAGATGCTCTCGTTGCATATCTCAAGGCCCAGGAAAGGGCTGAGTTTCTCAACCGGAGCACAGCGGCGGCCAGGAACACTCTCGATTTTGCAATCGACCAATACCGGGAAGGGCTCAAGGATTTCACCACGGTTCTGATCGCCCAGCAGGCTCTCCTGAGCGAGCAGGACAACCTCACCATCACCCTTGGCAATCTCTCCAGCAATCTGGTGGCAGTCTACAGGGGACTGGGGGGTGGATGGGAGATTCGGGAGGGGCGTGAATTGGTACCGCATCAGATCACCGACGAGATGGCGAAACGGACTGACTGGGGCACGTTGCTCACACCGGCATCTTTTGAGAAGATTGCTCCCGAGGAGCGGAAATCATCGATCCGTCTCCCCGAATGGTGATGGGTGTTGTCAAAAGTCCTATGAAAACAGGATCCTGCCGGAACACTATTTCCCTCGCTGCTCCGCTCCGGGCGGTTGACCCACTAAAGGCTCGCAATCACTCAATCAGCGCGCCTACCCAAAGGGTACCCATGCGTGCAGATTGTCCTCCGGAACGTTCTTGCTCGCCTAGTGGGTACCCCAATCCGTCCTTGAAGTCGCAACTCGGGAAAAGTTCTTCCGGCAGGGCAGATTTTGATAATTACCTGGTGATGAGCCGATATACTTCGGAGAAAAGGGTTTGGCTGCCATGAAAAAGAAGATCATCGCTCTGCTCATTCTCATCTTAGTGGTCGTTTCGGTCATTCTTTTATATGCACGCTGGGGTGCGCAAAAGCCTCCATCAAAAGTTCTTTCGATTTCCGGCAACATCGAAGCCCACGAAAGCCTCGTGGGATTCAAGGTCCAGGGCCGTCTCGATGAACTACTCGTGGAAGAAGGTCAGTCCGTCAAAGAGGGAGACCTTATCGCGCGGCTTGACGGCAAGGACTACCTGCAGCAGGTCAACGTGGATGAAGCTGCGGTCTCATCCCGCCAGGCGGAATTGGACCTCGCGCTGGCCGGAAGCCGCACGCAGGAAATCAAGGCCGCAGAGCAGGCGGTGCTCGATGCTCAGGCTGATGTGGAGTTGAAGAAGATCGAGTTCCAGCGCAATCAGGCATTATACGAGAGGAACGCAGGAGTTTCTGCCGAGGCGAGGGACGTTGCAGCCACGAATCTTAAACGGTCCCAGGCTACGTACGAGCGGAGCAAGCAGACGTATGATGAGCTCGTGGAAGGCACACGCAAGGAGCAGATTGCGATAAATCGAGCAAACGTGAACACAGCGAAGCAGAATCTCACGCTTTCCCGCATTCGGCTCGAATACACGTCACTACTGGCGCCGAAGAACGGCGTTGTGACCGTGCGTCAGGCCGAGCTTGGCGAAGTGATGCAGCCGGGAACGCCGGTTGTTACGATTGCCGATTTGGACCATCTGTGGCTGCGCGGGTACGTTGCCGAAACAGATCTGGGAAAGGTTCGATGGGGACAATCTGCTACGGTGAAGACAGATACGTTTCCCAACAAGACGTACATAGGCCGTGTGTCGTTCATCTCGTCCGTGGCTGAATTTACGCCGAAGAGCGTCGAAACACATAAAGAACGCGTCACGTTAGTCTATCGAATCAAAATCGATCTGGAAAATCCCAATCACGACCTGAAGCCCGGCATGCCCGCCGATGCCGAGATTAATGTGACAGCTCGCTGATTTCTTATGAGTGATAATGGCTACGCCATCAAAGTAGATGAGTTGACCATGCAGTTCCCCGGCGTTGTCGCCGTGGACCACCTGAGCTTCGATGTGAAACCCGGTGAAATTTTCGGTTTGGTTGGACCCGACGGCGCAGGCAAAACAACTACGCTGCGCATGCTTGCCGGTGTGCTCACACCAAGTTCCGGGCGGGCAACAGTTGCCGGCCTTGATGTGGGCCGCCACCCCGAGCGGGTCAAACATCATATCAGCTATATGTCCCAGCGCTTCGGTCTCTATGAAGATCTGACCGTGGATGAGAATATTCGTTTTTACGCCGGTGTTTTCGGCATGTCCAGAGCTGACAGGGAGCGGCGCGCAGCCAGCCTGCTTGATGCCGCGGGCATGGGCCCTTTCGGTAAACGGCTTGCGGGAAAGCTCTCCGGCGGAATGAAGCAGAAGCTGGGATTGATATGTGCCTTGATACACACACCGCAGGTGATTCTTCTCGACGAACCGACGAACGGCGTTGATCCGGTCTCCCGCCGCGATTTCTGGCGTATTCTCTATTCTCTGCTCGGCGAAAACGTTGCAATACTCATCTCCACTTCTTATCTCGATGAAGCAGAGCGATGCCACCGCGTCGCCTTGTTGCATCAGGGGCGGCTCCTCTATTCCGATACGCCTGCAGAGCTGAAGAAGAAAATATCGGGAGACGTTGTTGTCGTGGTTTCGCCTGAACCGAGACGGCTTAAGGATCTGTTGAGAGACACGGAGGGCGTATTGAATATGGTATTGGTGGGAGATGGATTGCATCTCATGGTGGATGATGCGAAGAGACGGATTCCCGAGCTTCGGGCACAGATTCAATCGGCCAATCTACCGGTTGATCGGATCGAACGGATCGTCCCAAACGTAGAGGACCTCTTTGTTCAGACAGTCGAAAATGCACGTGCGAGGAATGGAAAAGAATAACGGCACTCCGTCTGTGATCGTTAACAATCTGGTCAAAAAGTTCGGCGATTTCGTTGCCGTGGACCACGTCTCGTTCGAGGCGCAGCCCGGAGAGATATTCGGTTTCCTCGGACCAAATGGCGCAGGCAAATCCACAACCATACGGATACTGTGCGGCCTGCTGCGTCCCACAGAAGGCAAGGCCACGGTGGCAGGCCTTGACGTTGCGCGTCAGCCCGAAGCAGTGCGTCAAAAGATCGGCTACATGTCTCAGAAGTTCTCGCTCTACAATGATCTGAAAGTGATAGAGAACATCAGGTTCTTTGCGGGTATGTACAGCGTGCCGGATGCGGCAATGGCTGAACGAGCTGATTGGGTCCTGGAGATGGCAGGGTTGAAAGGCCGTGAGTCCGCATTGACAGGCACCCTGGCAACCGGATGGAAGCAGCGTCTGGCCTTAGGGTGCGCAGTGCTGCACCACCCTTCGATACTATTTCTTGATGAACCGACTTCAGGCGTGGACCCCGTATCAAGGCGACAGTTCTGGGAGTTGATTCACCGCATGGCTGCGGAGGGCGTTACCGTGTTTGTCACAACACACTATATGGACGAGGCGGAATACTGTCGCCAGCTCGTCTTGATCGATCGTGGTAAGGTTGTTGCCTCCGGTTCGCCATCTGAACTCAAGTCAGGAGCAATGAAGGGTGAGCTTCTGCTCGTGGGGTGTGAGCCGCTGGGTGATGCTCTGGAACTTCTTCAGAACGCACCCGGCGTTCTGGATGCAGCTATTTTCGGCAGCGCCGTCCATGTTGTGGTGACTGACGCACAAGAGGGGATGGCAGGTCTCATGGAGTATCTCTCGGAGCACGGTGTCACCGTGTCAAAAATGGAACCGATCAGCCCCACACTGGAAGACGTATTCGTAGCGCTCACGACACGGCAGGCAGAATCTCGCACGAAATCAGCGGAGGCGAAAAACGTGCAATGAAGCTGCACAGGCTGGTCGCCGTAGCCAAGAAAGAAGTGCTTCAGATCGTGCGTGATGCCAGGAGCGTAGGTATTGTTGTGGCAATGCCGATCGCGATGATGCTTGCATTCGGCTATGGCATCAGCCTCGATATCAAGCATCTGCCCGTATACGTCTTCGACCGCGAAGGCAGCCAGCAGAGCCAGAACCTACTGAAGCATTTTCAGGCATCTGAGTATTTCAATGTAAAAAAGGCGGTATCTGATTATGCGGCGCTCGTTCGCGCGCTCGACAGGGGTGCCTGCAAGCTCGCCATCGTGATTCCCCATGACTTCTCTCTCAGGCTCAATGCAGGCGGGCCGGTGAGCATACAGGCGTTGATCGATGCGACAGACAGCAACACTGCAAATATCGCGATTGCCTACAGCCAGGCTGTGATCCAGACCTATTCGCAACGGGTTCAACTCGACTGGATCCAGCGTCATGGAATCAAGAAGATGAATCCGCCGATCAGTGTGGAGTCGAGGACCTGGTTCAATGAGAATCTTGAGAGCATGGTCAACATCGTGCCCGGGGTTGTCGTCATTGTAATGGCCGTGATCGGGGTATTCCTGACCGCTCTGACCATTGCACGCGAATGGGAAAGAGGCACCATGGAACAGCTTATCTCCACTCCCGTGACCGAGCTCGAATTGATGCTCGGCAAGCTGGCTCCTTATTTTGTTATCGGCATGCTGGATACCTGTTTGTGCGTCGGGTTTGGCACATTATGGTTCGGCGTGCCTTTCCGCGGCAGCTGGAGCGTCTTCTTCATTGCCTCTGCTCTTTTTCTGATCGTGGTTCTGTCGCTCGGATATTTCTTTTCCGTTGTTGCGAAATCACAGCTTGCAGCCAGTCAGATTTCGCTCCTCGCCACATTCCTCCCGGCATTCTTGCTGTCGGGATTTCTCTTTCCGATAGAGCAGATGCCCGTCGCCGTTCAGGCGGTGACGTATATCATGCCGGCAAGGTACTATATGGACGTGATCCGCAATGTCTTCCTGAAAGGATCGCCGATCACACTACTGCTGAATGATCTCCTTGCCCTGGCGTTTATGTCGTGCCTTCTCGTCTTCGTCGCGACACGCAGTTTCAAGAAGAAACTGACCTAACGGGGAATTATGCTGGGCCGTCTGCGCCAGATGCTAATCAAGGAATTTATCCAGGTCCTTCGCGACAGGAGGACCCGCTTTGTTCTTATCGTTCCCCCAATGTTGCAGATGCTCATCTTCGGGTACGCGGCCACGCTGGAGATCAAACATATGCCTACCGCCGTGGTCGATTACGATAACACCCAGGCGAGCCGCGATCTCATCTCCCGCTTTGCGGCAAGTCACTACTTCCAGGTACGCCAGATCCCCGCGGACCGAAGACAGATCCCTCTCCTGATCGAGCGGGGCGATGTGATCCTGGCGATACAGATCAATGAGGGTTTCGCCCGCTTACTCGGTAAGGGCGAAACAGCGCCCATCCAGGTGATTGTGGATGCTGCAAGCTCGAACACTGCGCTTATCGGCCTCGGCTACGTTAACCAGGTGGCAGCGAACTTTGCCCAGGACTTTCAGATTCAGCGTCTGGAGCGCACAGCGCCCGCGCTTCTGTCGGGTATACCGCGCATTGTGCTCGATCGCAGGCCCTGGTATAACGTCGACATATCGGACCGCTGGTTCTTCATTCCAGGCGTGATCGGCAACCTGATCATGTTGATCGTCATGAACCTGACCGCTTTTTCCGTGGTAAGGGAGCGCGAAATAGGGACGCTCGAGCAGATGATGGTCACTCCCATCCGGCGCGTCGAATTTATTCTCGGGAAAACAGTCCCTTTCTTCATTATCGGGCTCTTTGATGCAATCCTGATTTCGGCGTTCGGCACACTCTGGTTCGGTGTTCCGTTGCGCGGCAGTCTGGGTGTGCTGGCCCTTGGCACGGTCCTCTTCCTGATGTGCGTGCTCGCCATCGGGCTTTTCATCTCCACGGTATCAAGGACACAGCAGCAGGCAATGGTAACCGCATTCTTTTTTATCATGCCCGCAATTCTCTTTTCCGGATTCGGCTCACCCATCAGCAGCATGCCCGAGGTGATGCAGTGGCTGACCTATCTTAACCCGCTTCGTTACTTCCAGGAAGTCTTGCGGAGCATCTACCTTAAAGGAGGCGGACTCGCCGAGCTCTGGCAGGAGATGGCTGGAATGGCTCTTTTGAGTATAATCATGCTGACGGTCAGTGTTCTTCGCTTCCAGAAATCGCTTGATTGATCTCTTCCAGCCAGCGTTATCTCTCTCGGTGCATGTTCCTCTGGTCGAGCACGTCCTGAACTTCAGGAATGATTGCCGTGTTCGCCCCCAGACCACAGCCGCCGGTTGCGTTAAAACTGGGGGGATACCTTCCGGCGGAGCCTCTGCCAGATCTCACCTGATCGTACAGCGGAGCAACGCTGTAGCCCTGCAATGCTGATACGGGTCGTCCGCATTCTGTAGCAGCGAGCCATAGAAACGTTCCGTCAGGCGGAACGATACGCTTCAAGCTGGCCCCAAGGTGAAGCAGGAAGGACCTGTCCCGATCGAGCGACTTGGGGCGCAGAGGGTCTCTTCCCATGATGGCGCCATTTGTCGCTTTGCCTAGGTGATAATAAAGAACCCTCCCCTCTTTGGATGTCTGCAGTGACCAGACGGGGACCACGTGGATGGTCCCACCCTCGCCCATCCCTGCGGGATGAATCCTGTAACTGCTGCTTTCGGTAATGACGGCAAAGAGCGCGCTCACGCCATCGACGGTGATGATATCCCTATCATAATTCCCCAAGGCCATAAGCAGCACATCAGCAATGATGCTCTTCTCCGTGCCATCGGCGAGCTTGAGCGCGAGGGCATGTTTGCCGAGTGCGGTGTCGACGATTATACGAGAAACAACCGCGTTGTCGTAGACCAGAATATTCCTCTCTCTCGCGTAGGCGAGGGCATTCTCCTTGTGACCCAGCACGAAATGGCCGCCCGGATATCGCACAGCTCGTATCCTTCCGCTCTTGATCTCGTCCATCATTGGAATCGTGGAGCCGTAGAGTTGCTCTACTTCCTTCTGCGTGAGAAGCCTTTCCGCAATTCCGAATTCCTCTTTCAGCCTGTTTTTCCATTTTATTTTGCCTTCGCCTTCAATTTCAAATACCACCCTGCCGCACAGATTCGCCACGTCATGCCCCGGATCATCGCCGACAAGACCCATCTCCTCGAGGGCGCACAGCGTTGCCTGATTCCTCTTCAGGTTGCGTCTTGCGTATCGTTTGTCCGTGTCGGCCAGCTCAAGAAGCGAGTAGTGCAACGCCACCTTCACATTCTTGATCAGCTCTTGCCTGTTGTCCATCAGCATGGCTGCCACACTTTCATAATCGATCTTGAACGCCTTATGACGGATAAACTGGGGCCCGTCGATGAATCCCAGAATACGTTTCGCTTCATTGACCACGAGCGACTTTGTCTGGAACATCTCTATGAGCCGCTGATCCATGTCTTCTTCGGGGTGCACGGTCCACCCGGAAAAGCTGAATATATCGCGCGGATTCGTGACAACAGCGTGGCGCCCTCCATGTTTGTGCGCCTGGTAAAGCAGGTTCAGGTACGCAAACATACCTCCGATGCCTACGATGTCAACTACTTCGTCTGCATCATCGGGCAGTTTCCCCTCAATGATTTGAGGCGGCGTCAGCTTCTGCGCCAGCCATCTGCTATCCAGATCCTGATTCATGGAGGCGAGGTACTGGCCGACTAATGCAACCAGGTTGACATTGCCCGCTTCGCAAAACAGGCGCAGCACCGCTTCTCTCTCTGATTCCGATATACCATCTGCTCTGTTGAGCTGCGTGACGCAATCTTTATTCAGCATATGTACCGAGTCTCAATTCTTCATGTAATGAATGATAGACGCAGAGGGACACCTGGTCAATCGAAATATGGAAAGATCTTCCGATAGATGCCGCAGACACATAAGGCTTTGGCCTAGACAATTCGTTTCTCTGCCTTATAGTATGACTATAGATAATAACGAAGGAGCCTTTATGAAATCGAAACAGTTGCTCTGCAACGATTGTGGCTGCCGGTTCGAAATCAAGGAGTCCAAAGAAATCCAGCCTCAAGGCCGCTCGGCGACCGGCAAAGAAGATGTGAGCAAAAGTAAACCCGCGTCAGTATCCTGCCCCGAGTGCCGCAGCTACAATATCACCACAGCGTGAGGGATCAGCAAGGCTGCGACCCTATTTGCCGAGAAGTGCGACGGTGCTCCTGGGATTGGCAATGTAATATGCCGAAGGGTCTATCAGCACTTCGGCGCCCTCGGCAGAAAAGTCCTCTCCCGTAGGGAGGCTCGTATCAATCACCCTGTACCAGCGCTTGCCATCAGCGAGGAGCGGCAGCGCTACTCTCTGTTCTCTCCAGTCTCCATTCAAGATAAAGAATATGTGATAACCGCTGGCAGCTGAGTCGCTCTCCTGCTCTTCGAGCTTGTAGCACATTGTGCGGAGCTCCGGATCATCCCATGCAGGCGTGTCCAGATTAAATCCGTACCACGTCAGATCCGGCACGCTGTCTGCGTCCAGATCTTCACCCAGCAAGAACTTTCGTCTTCGGAGTACGCTAAATCTTTTCTCGAGAGCAATTGCTTTCCTCACGAATTCAATAACGTCCGCATGCTCATCAATCAGTCGCCAATCAAACCAGCTCAATTCATTATCCTGGCAGTACGCGTTGTTGTTGCCTGCTTGTGTCCTCATGCACTCGTCACCGCCGAGTATCATCGGCATACCGGATGAAAAGATGAGATGACAGATATAATTTTTCACCAGTTGCTTTCTCAGTTTTAAGACTGCCGGGTCATCGGTCTTTCCTTCAACGCCGCAATTCCACGAATTATTGTCATTACTCCCGTCGTTGTTGTTTTCCTGGTTGGCCTCGTTATGCTTGTAATTGTACGAAACCAGGTCATTGAGCGTGAATCCGTCGTGGCAGGTCACGAAGTTGATGCTGTTATAGGCGGACCTTCCATCGTCTCCGTAGAGGTCGGCAGAGCCCGTGAGCCGCCAGCCCATGTCCTTCACCTGTCCGGTGTCGCCCTTGCCGAATTTTCGCACAGTGTCCCTGAATTTCCCGTTCCACTCCGACCAGTCTATGGGAAAATTGCCCACCTGGTAGGTTCCTATATCCCAGGGTTCTGCGACGAGCTTCACGCGCGAGAGCAGCGGGTCCTGCGACACAGCGTCAAAGAAGGAGGCTGACGTGCGAAAATAACCATCCTCCCGCCCCAGGACTGACGCCAGATCGAACCTGAAGCCATCAACATGCATCATCTGAACCCAGTACCGGAGAGAATCCATTACAAACCGTATGACATGGGGATTGGACAGGTTCAGGCTGTTGCCGCAGCCCGTGTAATTCATATAGTAGCGGAACGGCTCACCGCCTGTCCCGGCAAGCGCGTAGTAGGTGCCGTTATCCACGCCCTTGAAACAGATGGTCGGCCCCAGTTCATTTCCCTCGCCGCTATGATTATAGACCACATCGAGGATCACCTCGATGCCGGCCTTGTGGAGTTCCCGAACCAGTGTCTTGAATTCATTCACCTGGCAGCCGGGCTTTACCCCGGTGCCGTAAGAGCTTTCCGGCGCAAAAAAACCGATGCTGTTATACCCCCAGTAGTTGGTCAGGCCCTTTGCGAGCAGAAAATCGTCAACATAAAACTCGTGCACGGGCATTAACTCGACAGCGTTGATTCCGAGGGTCTTCAGGTAGGGGATTTTTTCGATAAAGCCCAGATAGGTGCCCGGTTTGGAGACTCCTGACGATGGGTGTGCGGTAAATCCTTTTACGTGTACCTCGTAGATAATCATATCCTCGGGGGCAATGCCCGGCGGCACATCGCCCTGCCAATCGAAAGCGTCGTCATCGACCACTATGGACTTGGGAACGATCCGGGTGCTGTCCCTCGCGTCCACAGTAAGGTCCCTGCCCGGTGAAGAAGCATCATAAGCCAGCAGCAGATTGTCAATATTCCTGAACTTGCCGGTAAGCGCCTTGCTGTAAGGATCCATCAGAAGTTTGTGTTCATTGAACCTCGAACCCCATGCCGGATTATAGTCGCCCCTGATCTTGTATCCATAGAGCTGCCCGGCTGCTATGTCATGAACACAAGTATGCCAGCAATAGCGGGTACGACTCCCCAGTTGAATAATATCCGTAGGCTCTCCGTCAGACAGATCAAAGAGCAAGAGATACACCTCCCGGGCGTATCGAGAGTAGATGGAGAAATTTACCCCGTCGGCTATCGGCGTTGCACCGAGAGGGTAAAACGTTCCGGGAGAAAGTCGTTTGTTTGTCTTCTGAATAAGCTCGTAGGCCATGATCTCACCTTCCCAGCTAAGGTTCTAATGCAGAACCTCCCGGCTGTCAAGCCGCTTTACCCTGGTGCCTGTCGCCGCTCACCGGTCACCGACCACTGACCCTAAGCCTTGCGCAAAGGCCTGTTTTTGTGCTATTTTTAAGGGCTAGCGTCTACTTACATACGCACGCGCACTCATTTCACCCGGATAAACAACGGAATATTCCGTCAGTGAACCGGGCTCGGAAACATTTGAAGATAACGCTGACACGCAGATATTGATTGCTCCGGATTGATTGCTCCGGGTAGTAGCGAGCGAGGACAGCATGGACTATAAGGAAACACTTAATTTGCCCAAGACCCCCTTTCCCATGAGGGGTAACTTGCCCGTAAAGGAAAAGCAGATCCTCCAGTTCTGGAACCAGATCGACGTTTACGGCAAGCTCCTCGAGGCTCGGCAAGGTGCGCCGACTTTTATCCTGCATGATGGACCGCCCTATGCCAACGGGCACATACATCTCGGGACCGCCCTGAACAAAATACTGAAGGACATCATCGTCAAATCCAAATTCATGGCGGGGCTGCGCGCCGACTACGTGCCGGGCTGGGACTGCCATGGTCTTCCCATCGAGAACCAGGTGGAAAAGGAGATCCAGGACAAGAAAGATCGTAACAAACAGCCCATGGCAAAGGCGGAATTCAGGCGGTACTGCAGGAAGTACGCCGAACGTTTCATCGACATCCAGAGAGAGGAATTCAAGAGGCTGGGAGGCATGGGTGATTGGCAGAGGCCGTACATCACCATGGACTACGCGTACCAGGCCACGATCATCAGCGAGCTTGCCCAGTTCTTCCAGCGGGGGGAAGTCTACCGGAAGAAAAAACCCGTGCACTGGTGCGTAAACTGCAGGACTGCGCTCGCCGAGGCAGAGATCGAATACGAGATGAAGACGTCGCCGTCCATCTACGTAAAATTTCCCCTGCGCTCGACGCATGAGTTCTTCAAGGAATATCCGAAGAACCCCATATTCATGCTCATCTGGACCACCACGCCATGGACTCTGCCGGCAAACCTCGCCATCGCCATCCATCCTGATTTCAGGTATGTTGCGGTTGAAGCGGGAGAGCAGATTTACCTGATGGTTGAGGACCTGGTCAAGGATACCATGACGAAGGCGGGCATCACCACGTATCGCGTCATCGGGGAGGTTCCGGTCGAGGTGCTCAAGGAACTTGTCTTTCAACACCCCTTCATAGATCGGCCGTCGGTCGTCGTATTTGCAGATTACGTGACAAAAGATGTGGGCACCGGCGCTGTCCACATTGCACCAGGGCATGGTGAGGAAGACTATGAGACCGGCCTCGAGTATGGTCTTGACGTCTATTCGCCCGTTAACGAGAAAGGAGAGTTCACCAGGGACGTCGAAGCTTTTCAGGGCATGAACGTTTTTGAAAGCAATGGACCCATCATCGAAAAGCTGAAAGAGATCGGCGCGCTCCTGTTCACCGAGCCGATCGAGCACTCCTATCCCCATTGCTGGCGATGCAAAAAGCCTGTTATATTTCGAGCCACGGAGCAGTGGTTCATATCGATGGACGCTAAGGATCTCAGGAAGCGCTCGCTGGAAAGTATCGATCGGCAGGTCACCTGGATTCCATCCTGGGGCAGAGATCGCATCTATAACATGCTCGCTCAGCGGCCTGACTGGTGTATCTCCCGACAGAGAAGCTGGGGTGTGCCGATTACTATCTTCTACTGCGAGGAGTGCCGGGAACCCTATTGGAGCGACGACTCTTTCCGTATGATCACCGAAGCAGTGCGGAAAAATGGGGCTGATGTCTGGTTCGAAGAAGAAGCTTCCGCATTTCTTCCTGAAGGCGCCACGTGCACGTGCGGCAACACAACCTTCGTGAAAGAGCAGGACATTCTCGATGTCTGGTTCGACTCCGGTTCCAGTTTTGCGGCAGTGCTGAAGGTACGGGACGGTCTGAAGTTCCCCTGCGACATGTACCTGGAGGGAAGCGATCAGCACCGCGGCTGGTTCCACAGTTCGCTGCTCGTATCTGTCGGCAACAATGGTGTACCACCCTACAGGTCAGTACTCACGCATGGATTTGTGGTCGACGGAAAAGGAAGAAAGATGTCGAAGTCGCTGGGCAACATCATTGCGCCTGAAGAGATCATCGAGAAGTATGGCGCGGAGATCCTGCGCCTTTGGGTAACGTACGAGGATTATAGAGACGACATCAAGATCTCAAAGGAGATGATCGACAGGATCGTGGAGACCTACCGGAGAATAAGAAACACGTTTCGATTTCTCCACGCCAATCTTCACGGGGATTTCGACCCTGCCGAGCACCGGGTATCCAGTGAACAGCTCTCCTATCTCGACCGCTGGCTGCTTTCGCGCCTGCAGAATCTTGTCGGGAAAGTGAAGGAAGCCTATCAAACCTATGCCTTTCACACTATCTACCACGCAATCCACAACTTCTGTGCCATAGAGTTGAGCGCACTCTATCTCGACATCATCAAGGACAGAATGTACGTTGAAAAAAAGGATGCGGTGAGAAGGCGGGCCTCGCAGAGCGTGGTCTTTGAAACCCTTACCACCCTGGTGAAACTTGCGGCCCCCATCCTCTCTTTTACCTCGGAGGAAATGTGGTCGTACTTGAAACCGTTGGTCAAGGAAGAATCGGTGCTGCTCAGCGAGTTCCCCGAAGTAAACAAATTATATCTGGATGAGCAGCTGGAAAGCGAGTGGGAACGCATCTGGGCGATAAGGGAAGCCGTCAATAAAAAGATCGAAGATAAGAGAGTGGAAAAGCTTATCGGTCACCCGCTGGACGCAAGGGTGCAGCTCGAGCTTCCTCCGGAAGAGTACGGGCTCATGACCAAGCTGGGAGACGAACTGAAGGACCTCCTCATTGTTTCCCAGGTCGAGCTGGCAAAAGGGGATGAAACCAGGATCACCGTATCTTTCGCGGACGGCCAGAAGTGTCAGCGCTGCTGGCAGTATTCCACAGATATTCAGAGCGCGGGGGAATTCCCCAACCTGTGTGCACGATGCAGAGCGTCCCTTACCTCCTGACCGTTCTTCTCATCGTCGCTTCTGACAGGCTGACCAAGGTTCTGGTCGTCAAGAACCTTCCCTACCTTAGCGCTGTTGATATCTCGCCTTATCTGTCCATCGTCCACGCACGCAATTACGGGGGCGCGTTCGGCTTTCTGTCGCAGGACAGCTCTGCAGGGTATATTTTTCTTGTTCTGCCGATCATCATCATATGCTTGCTTGTTTACTACCTTTTGCGGCATCGTCACACAGCGACTGTAATGTTCGCTCTTACGTGCGTCCTTGCAGGTGCTCTGGGCAATATGTACGACCGGCTACGCTTCGGGTACGTAACGGATTTCATCGACGTGTACTACAAGCAGTACCATTGGCCTGCCTTCAACGTGGCGGACATGTCGATAAGTTTCGGTATCGGCCTCTGGATATTCGCGCAAATCTTCCTGACAAAGAAAGTCGACCACGAGGACTAATATATACTATTGAGATGTGCGGGTTCTCAAATATCTTTAAACGCGTAACACGGAACTCGTAACGCGCAACATTCTTTTTGTGGTGCACCATGAAGGACGATGAGCTGGAGCAGGCGCTCAATGAAGAAAACAAAAAAGTCCGGCGGCTACGATTCATTGTGGATTTTGCCATCCAGTACATCCGCACACAGGAAATAACGCACGATCAGGCCATCGGCGTTGTTGAAGGCGTCAAGAAACACGCGCTGCTCCTTTTTCCTGATAAGGAAGAGACGTTCGACATCATCTATGCACCGCGGTTCAGGAGAGTGCTGAACGAAAAGTTCAAGAGATCGTAAGACCAAGCACGTCAGATCATGAAAGGAGCTACTGACTATGCCTGAAATCGATGAATCGGAAAAGGAAAAAGAGTTCTATGTGGACATCCCGGCAAAATGCGAAGCATTCTTCCTTAAAGGCTGCAACTCCTACGATTGGGGCATGAAAAACCGCCTCTCAAGAATATTCGACTCCAAGTCAGGTAAAACGGTCATGCTGGCCATAGACCATGGTTATTTTCAGGGCCCTACAACGGGGCTGGAACGTGTTGACGTGACCATTCTCCCGCTTCTTCCTTACGCCGACACCCTGATGCTGACGCGCGGCGTTCTCCGTACGATTATACCGCCCACATTTGACAAGGGCATTGTGCTGAGGGCAAGCGGAGGTCCCAGCATCTTGAGCGATCTGTCGAATGAGCAGATTGCCATTGATATCGATGAGGCCATCCGCCTCAATGTGGCTGCCATGGCTGTCCAGGTCTTTGTCGGCGGCAAGATGGAAACCCAGTCGGTTCACAACATGACGCGGCTTGTTGACATGGGCAATCGCTACGGCATTCCCACCCTGGGGGTTACGGCCGTAGGAAAGGATATGGCACGTGATGCCAAGTACATGCGCCTGGCAGCAAGGATCATCGCCGAGCTTGGTGTCACGTATGTCAAGACGTACTATGTACCCAAGGGGTTCGATACAGTGGCTGCCTCCTGTCCGGTGCCGATCGTTATCGCTGGAGGTAAAAAACTCCCGGAACTGGAAGCCCTTACCATGGCCTACAACGCGATTCAGGACGGCGCTGCAGGTGTAGATATGGGACGCAATATCTTTCAGTCCGATGCACCCCTTGCGATGATTAAGGCAATCAGGAAAGTGGTGCACGAGGGGGTGAAGCCCAAGGCCGCGTTTGATTTCTTTCTGAGCGAGAAGAACACCACCGCACGGGGAAAGAAGAAGCGATAGAGGGCAGGTATTCATGCGCGTGGGGATGTATTACAACAACAGTAAAGTTGACGTCGAGGAAATGGCAATACCCTCGGTTGGTGCGAGAGATATTCTCATCAAGGTGATGGCGAGCGGCATATGCGGCAGCGACGTGCTCGAATGGTATCGCATCAAGAAGGCGCCCCTGGTGCTGGGGCATGAACTCACCGGAGAAATAGTCGAGGTTGGCGAGGAGATAACGCATCTGAACAAAGGAGACAGGGTCTTCACCACCCATCACGTCCCCTGCGATCAATGCCACTTTTGTCTGACAGGCCACCAAACCGCGTGCCAGGTTTTCCAGACAAAAACCAATTTTTACCCAGGGGGATTCTCTGAATACCTGAGGGTTTCCGGACGCAGCATAGATACCGGCACCTTTGTGCTCCCCGAAGAGGTCTCCTACGAAGAGGGGTCCTTCATCGAGCCCCTGGGTACTGTCGTCAGAGGCTTAAGAGCGGTCGGCCTGAATCCCGGCGACACCTTATTAGTGCTCGGGTGCGGCATAGCGGGGCTGCTCATGATCAAACTCGCCCGCGCCCTTGGAGCTGGAAAAATTATTGCAACAGATATCAACGAGTACAGGTTACAGGCGGCAAAGAGATTCGGGGCAGAAAGGACACTGCTCGCACATGAGGATGTCCCGGCCTGCCTGAGAGAGTCCAACGGAGGTCGCCTGGCCGATAAGGTGATCGTTTGCGCCGGGGTCTTGTCGGCTGCCCAACAGGCGTTGGAGTCGGTTGATCGCGGCGGCACCATTTTGTTTTTTGCGGTGCCCAATCCCGGCGAGGCGCTTGGCATAGATTTCAACCCCTTCTGGAGAAATGACGTAAGCCTCAAGACATGCTACGGAGCTGCCCCCCTTGATAACAGGCAGGCCATGGAACTCATCCGGGCCGGAAACGTCACCGTCAGCGACCTGATCACGCACAGGTTCACTCTGCAAGAGATTTCAAAAGGATTCAGGGCTGCGAGCGCGGGCGAGGACTGTTTGAAGGTCATCATAAAGCCGCACGAATAACAGCGATCACCTGCTTGTTTTGTGTCAATCAGCCGAAGAGTTACGCTGCCTTTCATTCAGGGCGTACGGGCATCTTGCCCCAGCGCTCCAGAGACTTTATCTTTAAATCTGGTCTCTCTCCGGGTATACTATGTGGATAAGCATTCCAGAAACTGATGCAGGAATTTGAGGGGAAGGCATGGCCGGAATACTTGCACTGATGCTCGCTGGCGGCAGGGTCAACGAACTGGATGTTCTGACCTACTTCAGGCCCAAGTCAGTGCTGCCCTTCGGTGCTCTTTATCGCATCATAGATTTTCCGATGAGCAACCTGATGAATTCCGACATAGAGCGGGTCGGCATTCTTTCTCAGTATCGTCCGCTTCGGTTGATCGGTCATATAGCAAACGGCCAACCGTGGGACATGGCAGGAAGAAACCGTTTTGCAACCATACTACCGCCATTCAAGGGACGGGAAGCCTCAGACTGGTACAAAGGCACTGCGGATGCGGTGTACCAGAACCTTGATTTCATCAAGATGACTCGACCCGATTTGATACTTATCCTGTCCGGGGATCATATTTACAAGATGGATTATCGGGCGCTCATCAAATTTCACCTGGAGAAAAAGGCTGATCTCACGATCGGTTTCACCCCTTTGCCAAAAGAGGGCGCTAATCGTTTCGGACAGGGCGCTATAGCAGGATGGAGCCGCAGCGGAGGCATAGTAACCCGGTATGCCGAAAAACCGAGTAAACGTATGCTGGACTGGGCTTCTCTCACGATATACGTTTTTAAACCGCAACTCCTCTATGAAGCATTGGAAGCGAACGCTTCAAAGGACTCGCATGAATTCGGAAAAGATATCATCCCTGCCCTGCTCGGGAGTTCCAAGGTCTTCGGCTTCAAGCACTATGGCTACTGGGGATACACGAGGACCCTCGAGGAGTATTGGCAGACCAACATGGACCTCCTGGGGAAGCAACCTCTCATCGACCTGGCTTCATGGCAGGTAATGACCAACATGGCAGACCGCAACATCCGCGACTGTCCTCCAACGGTCATAGGCCCCTCTGCGTCTGTTGAAGATTCTCTCTTCTATTCCGGGTGCGATATACAGGGCAGCGTCACCAGATCAGTACTCTTCCCGGGAGTGACCGTCGAAAAAGGCGCAGTAGTCGAAGACTCGATTCTCTTCTTCGACACGAAGGTCAGGAGGGAGGCGACCATAGTTCGCGCCATCACCGACATCGAGGCAACAATCGGCGAAAAGGCACAAGTTGGAGATGATCCTCGCGGCGCCCTTTCGGTCATCGGAACGCGAAGCGCCGTTCCCGAGGAAACGATCATCCACAGCGGCGTCATCGTCCATCCGAACATGAATGCGGGCCGTTTCTCCAGAAAAGAATATGCGTCCGGCGAGGTGGTGAAATGAGGGACGTGGTCGCTGTCCTCATGGCAGGCGGCGTTGGAAGCCGCCTCAATATACTCGTACGCCATCGAGCCAAACCTGCGGTACCTTTCGGCGGCATTTACCGGATCATTGATTTCACGTTGAGCAACGTTTCAAACTGCGGCCTTTCGAGGGTTGCCATTTTGACGCAGTACAAGCCTCTCTCCCTCATGGACCACATCGGCGACGGTTCTGCGTGGGATCTCCACGGGCGTACACGTGCGGTCAAAATCCTTCCACCCAAGACCGGCGAAAAGGATTGGGACTGGTACAAAGGAACGGCCGATGCCGTGAGGCAGAACCTGGGGTTCGTCACGGACAGAGATTACAGGGATGTGCTGATCCTCTCGGGCGACCATATCTACTGCATGGATTATCTGCCGCTGGTGAAGTTCCATCGCGAGCGCAAAGCGCACGTAACAATCGGCATGCTTCCTGTGCCCTGGGAAGAGACACGCCACTTCGGGGTGGGAATAGTCGACAACCGCGATCGCATAATTGACTGGCAGGAAAAACCGCACAAGGCCAGGTCGAATCTGGCATCTATGGGTATTTACGTCTTTGACAGAAAGTATCTCGTACAGACGCTCAACGAGATCAAAGAGGAGGATTTCGGACAGCACGTAGTACCGAGAGCTTTGAAAGAGGCGAAAGTTTACGGGTATCCCTTCCATGGATACTGGCGTGATGCCGGCACCATACAGGCATACTGGGATACCAACATGGATCTGCTCAACCCGCAATCGGCACTGACGCCTCATCTCCCTCACATTAAGACTAACCACACTACTGCCAGGATGTTTTACGACCGTCCTCCGACGAGAATAGTTAAAGGTGCAGCAGTGGTGAATTCCATGCTTTCGCCCAATTGCACTATCATGGGCAGGGTTCAGAATTCTGTGTTGTCACCGGGCGTGGTCGTGGAAAAAGGCGCGCTGGTCAAAGACTCAGTGGTGATGCACGATTCGATAATCAAAGCAGGAGCGCATGTCGAAAGGTGCATCGTCGACAAGGAAGTAGTCATCGGCCAGGGGGCAAGTGTCGGCCTTGGCGACCCATCCGTACCAAACGCTGCGTATTCCACTCATGTGTATTCGGGTCTCACAGTGATAGGAAAGCAGGCGATCATTCCAGCCGGTGTCAGGGTGGGAACAAATTGTATCATCAGCTCCGGGGCGCACGAGGAAGACTTCCAGGGCGGCGTCCTTGAAGACGGCCGCACGATAGAACGATAGCCACTGACGGAACAGCAATTTTCAATATCGAAGCACCAAATCCCAAACAATATCAAACAGCAAATATCTAAACAACGGAACGGTACTCGTTGTTTAGATATTGGAATTTGTGATTTTGTTTGGAATTTAGATATTGGGGTTTGGAATTTGGGCGTCCGGGCTTGCCGGCAACGTAAAATAAAACGTTGCGCCTTCTTCGGGCTTGGCTTCCGCCCAGACACGTCCCTTGTGGAAATCAATAATTCTTTTGACTATGGCCAGACCAATACCCGTGCCCTCAAAGCGGTCAGAGCCATGCAGCCGCTGAAAAACTCCAAAAAGTTTTTCCGCAGACCGGGGATCAAACCCCACGCCGTTATCTTTGACCCAATACATGTTTTCGCCTGTCCCTGATGCGCTGCCGCCAATCTCGATACGTGCGCCATCGCGGTATTGCGTAAATTTGAAGGCATTGGAGAGCAGATTTACAAAGACCTGCCGGACCATGGACGCGTCGCAGTACGCCGGGGGCAGTTTCCCTATTTTGAGCTCCACGGTACGTGTCGAATGTACGACTGCGAACTCATCCAGTATTTCGCGGGCAAGTCGCTCCATTGAGACAACGGAGAGCCCGATCTCCTGCCGCCCCAGACGGGCATAGGTGAGGAGGTCCCGGATAAGCTGCTCCATTTTTTTTGCGTCGTTTCTGATGAACTCGAGTAGCTGCAAGCCCTTAGCGTCAAGCTGCCCGGCGTGGTGTTCGAGGAGCCTCCTCGAGAACCCGTCTATGGCCACGAGCGGAATCCTAAGATCGTGGGACACAGAATAGTTGAAGGCTTCCAGATCGTGGTTGCTCTCGTTCAGCTCACCGATTTTGTGCTCGAGCGCCTCATTGAGTTTCCGGATTTCCTCCTCTGCCCGCTTCTGCTCGGTTATATCCCGAAGCACTGCCAGGCCGGCTATTTCACCATTGAACCGGATGGTCCCGACGGACGCCTGTACAGAACGGATCTCTCCATCAGGTCTCTTGATCTCGTACTCCACAATCGTTTTGACCGGGTCGCCATGTTCTCGAGCCAGGATGCGGCTTCGCACCAGCTCTTTGTACTCGGGGAGAATAAATTGGTCGACGGGTAACCCGACGACCTCAGAGGCATCTTTGAGACCATGGATATCCAAGAATGCTCTATTGACAAAGCTCCTCGTGGTGCCCACGGTAATAGCAATACCGTCAGCTACGCTCTCAACCACAGCACGGTAGAGCGCTTCGCTTTCTCTGAGCGCGCGCTCGGCTTCGGCGTGCCGTGCTTCAAGTTCCCGAAACTCAGCAACGCGCGGATCCGCCATCCCGGATGCAGTGCTTTCTTCGCGTGATCTCTTTTTCCTACTCATGTTCGAAGCCTACGAAGCCCGACACCACTTTCGCGGTCATTATACCATGAACCAACCAGCGCCTCTTCCATTCTCCCTTCTGTACCAGCATCCTCGTGCTATAATCTGCAAAGTAAGTGAGTCCGCTTTCACGCATACCCGAGTCCATCGAGAGATGTTAACGAGAGGAGTGATCGCATGAAGACGGTTGCAATAGTTACCCTCTTGGTCCTGGCCGCTCTGTGCGGCACAGGTCCTGCTGTATGCCAGGATACCACCAACACAGACGAGGCTGCACGGATTATCCTCTTCACGCCCCAAGGTGAAGTGAAGGGCGTCCGGCAGGTGCAGGCGAGATTCTCGGAGCAGATAGTACCTTTCGGTGCCGTGACGCAGGTGGAGCCATTCGACGTGAGCTGCCCTGAAAAAGGCGGCGGTCGATGGGCCGACGGGAAGAACTGGATTTACGATTTCGATCGTGACCTGCCGGCAGGCATCGTCTGCCAGTTCACGCTCAAAAAAAACACAGTCACGCTCAACGGGAAGAGTATTGCCGGGCCCCGCACATTCTCATTTTCGACCGGAGGCCCTTCAATCATATCCGTACGTCCACGCGAAGGCTCTGAGTATATCGCTGAAGACCAGACCTTCGTGCTCACGTTGGATGCTGAGGCGACCACGGACTCCATTCTGCGCCACGCCTCTTTTGTGGTGGAAGGTATTGTCGAGCCGGCTCGCGTGCGCATAATCGAGGGTAGCGAAAGAGAAGCGATCCTGAAGACATTCAGGAGACCGCTTGACGAGAGGCCACACGTGTTGCTCCAGTCTACACGAGTCTTTCCCGCTAAGAGGAAGATCAGTCTCATCTGGGGGAAGGGAATCGCGTCGAAAAGCGGCGTGGCTGCGGATCAGAGTCGCGTTTTGTCGTTCAAGTCGAGAGGCCCGTTCACGGCAAGCTTCAAGTGCACAAGAGAACACGCCAAATCAGGCTGTATACCGATGCTGCCCATGTCGGTTGCATTCTCAGCCCCTGTTTCTGGCGATCTGGCAGCACGAGTAGTCTTAAAGAGCGGCGAGAAGATATACCGGGCCGAAGAGAACAAAGACCAGGGAGATTCTCTCACGTACCTCTCCTTCGCAGGGCCTTTTCCGGAAGAGACCACGTTTACCCTCGAAATGCCCAGAGGGGTTGTCGATGATGCAGGCAGGTCTCTCGAGAACGGGGCACGCTTCCCGCTTCAGGTTCGGACAGGCCCCTATCCTCCGCTGGCAAAATTTGCGAGTCGCTTCGGGATCATCGAGAAGAAAGATGCTGTGCTCCCGGTGACGCTGAGGAATATCGAGCCTCTGCTCCACGGAAAACAACTCGGCCTCCTCGATGAGAAGAGTCTTACGGACAAGCCACTGGATCAATCCCAGGAGAATTCCGGGCGTGCGAGCGACGCGACGCGAGGAGAGCTTTCAAAAAAGGGTGGAGAAGCCGCGGGCAACTTGAAAGGAGCGCTCCGCCGGCCGGAATCAGACGAAGAAATTATGGCGTGGATGAGAAGGGTTGCGCTTGCGGAGCGTTCGGGCAGCCTGCTGAAAGGAGAAGTGAAAGCACGAGCTTTCAGTATGCCCAAGCCTAAGGGGCAGAAGGCATTTGAAGTACTCGGCATACCCCTGGGCAAACCCGGCTTCTACATTGTGGAACTGGAGAGCGACATTCTCGGGGCATCGCTTCTCGGGAAGTCCAAACCTATGTACGTTCAGACCTCCGCCCTCGTTACCAATATGTCAGCTCATTTCAAGTGGGGTCGCGAATCGTCGCTCGTCTGGGTCACATCGCTCGATTCTGCCCAACCCGCGGAGGGGGCGTCAGTTACGATACGGGACTGCAACGGCAACAGCATCTGGCAAGGAACTACGGACGCACATGGCATGGCACACGTAGACACTCCCCTGCCTGCAGAGGGCAAGCTTCCTTTCTGCCAGTGGAAGAGAAGGGACTCACGGGAACCGGAGTACTCTGAGCCTGGCCCGCTGTACGTGCTGTCGGGCGGTCTCTTTGTCTTTGTTCGGACCAAGGATGACATGACCTTTGTCCATTCCGGGTGGAACGAAGGTATCGAGCCATATCGGTTCAATCTTCGCGAGGGGCGCTACGGAGGACCGGTCACCGCCCATACGATCTTTGACAGGACGCTCCTGCGCGCCGGGGAGACCGTACACATGAAGCACCTCATCAGAAGGGCTGTCTCTGCAGGCTTTTCCCCGGTCAGCAAGGATGAACTGCCGGACGCTGTGGAGATGCAGCACATGGGCAGCGAACAGTCATACGAGCTTCCTCTCACGTGGGATGCTGAGCAGCAGGTTGCAGAAACAGAATGGCTGATCCCGCGGGATGCAAAACTGGGCACCTATTCTGTCGCTCTTATCAAGAAGAGTGGGACCCGGAAGCGCGCATACTCCGACATGAACCGTTGGGAATCAGGCGCTATCCGGGTGGAAGAATTCAGGGTACCCCTTACAAAGGCCTTCATCTCGGGCCCTAAAGAGCCGCTGATTGCAGCTACGGACGTGCAACTCGATCTCTTCGTGCAGTACCTCTCAGGCGGAGGCGCGGGAGGTTTGCCCGTGAAGCTTCGCGGGCAGCTCCAACCGAAGGCTACGAGTTTCGAAGACTACGAAGGCTTTCAATGGACCAATGGAGCCGTGCGCGAAGGCATAACAAGGGAACAGGAAAACGAGGAAACATTTGATGAAGAAGAAATCGAAACAGAAGCGGAGACAGAGCCTGCAAAGCGCAAAGATGAGAAACTGCAGACAGTAGAACTCACGTTGGGTCCCGATGGGAGCGCGCATGCGACACTCAAAGCAGAGCCGCGCATTGCAGCCCCGAAGGAGATGATGGCAGAGTTGGAATTTCGCGACCCTAATGGAGCGATTCAGACGGTCTCTCGGAACATACCTCTCTGGCCCTCCGCATTGCTCGTAGGGCTTGAGCCCGACTCATGGGCCCTTTCCAGGGAGAAGCTGAGGTTCAAGGCTCTGGTTCTCGATCTGGCCGGAAAACCGGTGCCGGGAACGGCCGTCAGAGTCGATCTGTTCCAGAGAAATGTGTACACACACAGAAAAAGACTCGTGGGTGGCTTTTATTCGTATGATCATGTCACAGAGATCAAGCGGCTCATCCCTTCCTTTTGCGAAGGAAAAACAGATGCACTCGGCCTTTTGACGTGCGAGGCTTCCTCGCCCGTATCGGGAAGCGTCATTTTACAGGCCAGCGCGGAGGATACTGCAGGACGAGCCTCCGTGGTGCATCGTGAGGTCTGGGTTGCCGACAAAGGAGAATGGTGGTTTGACGTCAAGGATACCGACCGCATCGACCTTCTGCCCGAAAAAAAGCGGTACGAACCCGGAGAAAACGTCAAACTCCAGGTGCGTATGCCTTTCAGGCAGGCGACCGTGCTTGTGACCGTTGAAAGAGAGGGCATCCTGGATACGTTCGTCAAGCACCTCTCCGGCTCAAGCCCTGTAATTGAGCTGCCGGTGAAAGGCAACTATGCCCCTAATGTATTCATCTCCGCCTTGTGCGTCAGGGGACGGGTACAGGGGGTCAAGCCCACAGCCCTCGTCGACCTTGGAAAGCCTGCCTACAAGCTGGGCATCGCGGAGATTAGAGTCGGGTGGCAGGCCCACGAACTGAAGGTGAAAGTCCAGACTGAACACGATCAATACAGGATCAGGGACAAAGTTCTCGCCTCAATCGCAGTGAGGAAAGCAGACGGCAAAGCTCTGCCCCGAGGAGGAGAGGTAGCCGTGGCTGTCGTCGACGAAGGTCTTCTTGAACTCATGCCCAACGGGAGCTGGCAGCTTCTTGAAGAGATGATGAAGCGCAGGCCTTACGAAGTGAAGACTTCGACCAACCAGATGCACGTGGTTGGGAAAAGGCATTACGGGTTGAAAGCTCTGCCGCGGGGGGGCGGGGGCGGCAGGCAGGTCACGAGAGAGCTCTTTGACACCCTCGTCTTCTGGAAAGGCCGTCTTTTTCTTGATGAGAAAGGAGAAACATCAGTTGAGTTTAAACTCCCTGACTCCTTGACGAGTTTCAGAATAGTCGCTGTCGCTTCTTGTGGAATCGGCCTTTTCGGCTCGGGACAGGCGAGCATTCGAAGTTCTCAGAATCTGATGCTGCTTTCCGGTCTCGCACCGGTGGTACGACAGGGCGATAGATTCAGCGGCGCATTCACGGTCAGGAACACAGCGGCTCGCGACATGGAGATCGATCTCACTGCGCAGATCGACGATGGAAAAGGGGCAAAGCGACTCAAGAGTGTGAAGATGGATTTAAAGGCAGGCGAGGCCCGTACCGAAGGATGGGAAATCAAAGTGTCCAATGGTGTAGACACGCAGAAATGGACGGTGACCGCACGAACTACCGACGGGACTGCAAGTGATGCGCTGACAGTTAGGCAGAAAGTCGTCCCGGCTGTTCCTGTAAGAACCGTGCAAGGAACGATTCTCCAGGTCGACGGAAAAACTGAGATGAGCGTCGAACAGCCTAAAGATGCACTACCAGGCACCGGAGGCGTGCGCGTAACACTCCGTCCAAAACTTTCTGAGATCTCAGCAGTGATTGACTACATGCGCCAGTACCCGTACGGCTGCCTGGAGCAGAAGGTGTCAAAGGCGGTCGCGCTGAGAGACGAAGGTATGTGGAAAGAGATCATGCTCGATCTTCCCTCGTACCAGGATCACGACGGGCTTCTCAAGTATTTTCCTTCGATGCAGCTCGGCAGTGATGTGCTCACCTCCTACGTCCTTGCCGTTGCGCACGAAGCCCGATGGCCTATTCCTGATCGTCCCCGTGAACGCATGCAGCAAAGCCTCGATTCGTTTGTAGAAGGCAGACTCATCCGGAATTCTTCATTGCCCACTACGGACCTGACGATTCGTAAGATAGCTGCACTGGAGGCGCTCTCGAGATACGGAGCGGTGCGGCCGGAACAGCTCAGCTCGTTCAGTATCGATCCCACCCTGTGGCCCACTTCCGGGGTGATTGACTGGCTCAACATTCTCGTCCGGAGTGGCTCGATCCCCGAGCGGGAACGCAGGCTCAAGGAGGTTGAGCAGGTCCTCCGTTCGAGGCTCAATTTTCAGGGCACTACTATGGGATTCTCTACCGAAAAAGGTGATGACCTCTGGTGGCTCATGATAACCACAGACCTCAACGCGGTGAAGACGCTCCTTGCCGCATGTTCGCTTCCAGCCTGGAAGGATGATGTACCGAGGCTCGTGCGAGGAGCCCTCGGCAGGCAACACAAAGGCATTTGGAATACCACCATTGCCAATGCCTGGGGAATACTTTCCCTGGAGAAGTTCCGCCAGACATTTGAGGCAGTGCCCGTAACCGGCAAGACTGAGGAAATCCTGCAACGGGAGAAGGAGATAATCGATTGGAAAACGACTCCTTCGGGTGGAAGCACCTTGCTCAAGTGGCCGCGAGGGAGAAACACGCTTTCTGTAGAGCACCTGGGCGACGGCAAACCGTGGCTCACCGTGCAAAGCCTTGCGGCGATTCCGCTGAAAGAACGTGCCTCAAGCGGCTACAAAATAACAAAGACATACAGCCCTGTTGCTGAGCAAAAACAGCCCGGGGTTTGGAGTCGGGGTGATGTGGTGCGCGTGAGGCTCGATATCGAGGCTCAATCAGACATGACCTGGGTGGTAGTCAATGATCCTGTACCGGCGGGCTCGACACTCCTTGGCAGCGGTCTTGCGCGCGATTCCTCCCTGCTCACGCGCGGCGAAAAAACACAAGGATGGGCCTGGCCCGTATTTCAGGAGCGTTCTTTTGAGGCGTTGCGCTCCTATTATGAATACGTGCCCAAAGGAAAATGGAGCCTCGAGTATACGATGCGTCTTAATAATGACGGCGTATTCCAACTTCCACCGACACGGGTAGAAGCTCTCTATTCACCGGAGATGTTCGGTGAAATACCGAATCAACCGATCGCAGTAAGAAGCGAGCAGTGAGCAGTAGGGTCATGGGGCACGGGTCATGGGTGAACAAGAAAAAGAAGATCAAGGAATTGCGTTCGCAATGAGCATCGAGTGAGGCGGAACGTGGCACGGGTCAGAACAGGAGCGCCGGTGAGCGAAACGAACAGTGTTCCGGCTCGGCGGTTTTTTAACTGGTTTCTGAGGGTTTGTTTTATTCTTGGTATTTGCGCGATTCTGTCTGCCTGCGCGGTCCTATTTTTTGCCTTCAGACAGCCTGTTCCCAATATACCGCCTTTTGATAAGGTCCGGCTCGCTTATGAAAAATCGGATGCAGTGCTTCTTGATCGACATGGAGTCGCCATTCATGAGCTAAGGACGGATTTCGACAGCCGGAAACTGGACTGGTCGCCGCTGAATGAGATTTCTCCGGCTCTCATACAAGCGGTGGTTCACTCTGAGGATAAGAGATTCTATGCGCACGCAGGAGTTGATCCGAAGGCGTTCTGCCGCGCCTTTGTCCGCAACTTTTCAGGAAGTGAGAAAAGCGGCGCCAGCACTGTCACCATGCAGCTCGCCGCTATCCTCGACAAGGGCGTGCGGCCCCGGTCAGGGCGCCGCTCAGCAACACAGAAATGGAAGCAGGTGCGTGCGGCATGTGAACTGGAACGAACATGGTCAAAGCAGGAGATCCTGGAAGCATATCTGAACCTGGTGACCTTCAGGGGTGAGTCACAGGGAATTGCTGCGGCGTCACGGGGCCTCTTCCGAAAGGAGCCGAGCGGGCTCAACGAAAGGGAATCGTTTGTTCTCGCAGCCCTGATCCGTTCTCCCAACGCGCCTGTGGAACGCGTGGCAAAACGCGCAAAGCTCCTGGCCCTGTCCCTCCAATCGGATGTGCCTTCTGGTGAGATAGAGCGTCTGGCACATGCTGCTCTTGCCGCACCCTATTATGTGAGGCCGAAGATTGCAATTGCGCCTCACGTTGCTCTTTATCTCCTCAGGCCCGGTATGAGAGAGGTCGCATCGACACTGGACAGTAATTTGCAGACATTCGCCCAGGGCCTGCTGAAACAGTATTTGTCGGATCTTCAGGGACAGAACGTAAAGGATGCGGCAGTGCTGGTCCTTGCAAACAAAACGGGTGAGGTGCTGGCATACGTCGCGAACGGCGGTCTGAACCCGCCGGCGAGCCATGTTGACGGTATCAGAGCAAAACGGCAGGCAGGCTCCACCCTCAAGCCTTTTCTCTATGCGCTGGCAATCGATAAACGTCTCATAACCGCTGCCACATTGCTGGAAGACGGGCCCCTCGATCTCCCTACCGAAAGGGGTATCTACAGACCGGAGAATTACGACAACAGATATCGCGGGCTTGTACCTGCGCGCATAGCGCTTGCATCTTCTCTCAATGTGCCAGCGGTCAGACTTCTGCTCCTGGCAGGTGCGGAATCTTTCGTGCAGAAACTGGGGGACCTTGGCTTCGGACCCCTTCAGGATGGAGAGTACTACGGGCATTCTCTGGCTTTGGGAACGCTTGACGTAAGCCTCTGGGAGCTGACAAATGCATATAGAGTCTTCGCCAACGACGGATGGTGGAACGAGGCAACGCTCCGGTTGCATAACAACGGAAGCGCGCGACGGCGCGCCTTTTCGAGAGAGGCCGTCTTCATCGTGAGCGACATGCTCTCCGACCGCGAGGCCCGAAGCAGCACGTTTGGCCTTGAGAACCCCCTTTCAACAAACTTCTGGACAGCCTCGAAAACCGGTACGAGCAAAGACATGAGAGACAACTGGTGTATCGGATGGTCAAGCGATTACACAGTTGGTGTGTGGGTCGGTAACTTCTCCGGCCAGGCCATGTGGAATGTGAGCGGGATCTCCGGTGCAGCGCCCATATGGCTCGGCGTCATGCAATATCTCCACAAGGCACGCCCCTCCCACAGCCCGTCGCCACCTGTCGCTGTTGTCGAGGCGAGAGTTTCGGATAACCAACCGGAGCGCGCACGAGAGTGGTTTATCAAAGGCACAGAACCGGCCATGTTGCAGCCTCTCAAGGTGTGGCCTCGCGCTACGATAACCTATCCTCCTTCCGGGACGCTGATCTCGCTCGACCCTGACATACCGGTCCCCCACCAGAAGATATTTTTTCAGGCTTCAGGTTCTCCAAGAGATGCGAGGTGGGTCCTGGACGGCGAGCTGGTAGGCAGCGGCGCAATGCAGCCGTGGACGCCGATCCGCGGCCCTCACCGCCTCTCTCTCGTCAGCACCGATGATACAACCCTCGACTCGATCACCTTCACTGTCAGGGACTGATCAAGAGGCAACTACAGGCTCTTACCGTACTTCAGTGCATTTGGCAGAATATTCATCCTCATCTTCTGCTGGACCAGATCGAGCCGGGGAAGGACAACCGCGCCGTTCATTCCTCCACGAGGTCTGCTTCCGTATTGAGCGTCAGATACGCATGCTTGCCCACCATAAATCCGCCGTGCTCCAACTCCAGGTTGGTCATCATCCCAAAATCCTGACGGTTCACTCTGGTTGTGCCCTGGAAGCCGAAGGTAGTGTACATCTTGTCATCATCCTGAAAATGGGAGGGCCCGGCATAGCGCACATCCAAGGTCACCGGCCGCGTCACACCGTGGACAGTCAGATCCCCGTGAACCAGGCAATGCTCAAGACCAGCGCATTCCACGCGGGTGCTCTTGAACGTGATCTTCGGATATTTCTGTGCGTCAAAATAGTTGGGGCTCCGAAGGTCGTTGTCGCGCTTCTCCACGCCCGTGCAAATGCTGGCAACGTCTATTTCAGCCTCCACCGAGGATTCAGTTACCTTCAGCGGATCGAAATAAAGTGTCCCCGATACTTTGGTGAAATGACCGCTTACCCAGGTCACCATCATATGACGCACCGTGAACAGAGCTGAAGTGTGTTCCGGGTCAAGCACGTATTTAGCCATGATAACCTCCATTATAGTTTAGTAGTTGAGTCGTCGAGCAGTTGAGTTGAGTGTCTTCCATCTTCCCAGTCGCACACGTGCGACGGTCTTCCTAGTCACGCCCTGCGTGACGGTCTTCCGGGCGTAGCGGTCTGTCTTTTTTTCGTCGTCTCCCCCGCAGTCCACTCACCCATTGCGTTGCAACATAAAAGACCGGAACAAAGGGGACAGCGAGGAGCGTCGATGAGATCATACCGCCGAAAACCACGGTGCCGATTGCCTGCTGGCTTGCAGCGCCCGCACCGCCCGCGATCAGCAGCGGGGAAACTCCCAGGATGAAGGCAAGTGAAGTCATCATGATGGGACGAAAACGACGGCTCGTAGCCTCGATGGCTGCCTCGGTCACAGACATGCCTTCGCGCTGCAAGTCGCGCGCGAACTCAACGATGAGGATGGCGTTCTTACTTGCGAGCGCGATCATCAGAACCAGGCCGACCTCCGTGTAAAGGTTGTTGTCAAAACCGCGTATTAAGAGCCCCAGAAAGACGCCGACAAGGGCCATGGGAACCACGAGCACGACTGCCGCAGGAGAGATCCAACTCTCATAGAGCGCTGCCAGCACCATAAAAACCAGGATGACCGACATGGCGTGGATAAAGTACGCTTTGTATCCCACCGCCCTTTCTTGATAACTGGTAGCTGTCCACTCGTACCCGATTCCGCGCGGTAAGCTATCAGCTGCCAACTGCTCCATTCGGTTCAGAGCCTGCCCGGAACTGAACCCTGGCGCAGCCGCACCGAAAATGGCTGCTGCAGGATAAAGATTATAGCGCGTGATCAGCTCCGAGCCAAGCGAATGCCTGACTTCGAGAAGGCTGCCGAGCGGCACCATATCGTTCTGAGCGTTACGGGTATAAAGGTTCTTGATATCCTCGGGTCTCAGCCGGTTCGCATCATTCGCCTGAATGTAAACCTGATACACTTGGTTATACTTGTTGAACAGATTGACGAAGGAAGAACCCAGATAGCCGCGCAGGGTCTCAAATACATTATTGACCGGGACCTGAAAAGACTGCGCCTTTATCCTGTCTATGTCGAGGTAGACCTGGGGGCTGCTGACATTGAACGTGCTGGTGATGCCCTGCAGGTCAGATGCCGAACGGCTGGCATCAATGAGCTGGTACGCGGCTCGCTGGAGCGCCTCCAGACCCAACTCCTTCTTGTCCTCCACCATCATCTGAAAACCGCCCGTCTGCCCCAACCCCCTGATAGGCGGCGGGATCACCACAAATACCTGGGCTTCCTGGATCGAGGAAAGATCGCGATTGAGCCCTGCGACGATCTTATCCTGACTCAGTCCGGAGCCGCGCTTGTCCCAATCGTCATAAACCACGAACGTACTCGAAACCGTGGACACATTGGCAGTATCCAGGAAAGAGTAGCCGCCGATCGTTACCCAGCCGGCAACGCCACGTGTCTTTCTGAGAATAGCATCAATCTTGTTGGAGACATCCAGTGCCCGCGGCTGAGCTGCTCCGTCCGGCAGGCGCGCAAACAGCACGGCATAGCCCTGGTCCTCGGAGGGAAGGAAACCCGTGGGCCGGTGCACAAACTGCCATACGGTCAGGGTGATGACAACGAAGAAGAGCAGCACCATCGGTCCGGGCCGCTGCACCATCCATCGCACAGCCCCCATGTACGGCCTCTTCAGGCCTTCATAGGCTCTGTTGAAGCCGCGATAGAACCAGTTCGGCCGCTTCTCCGGCATGGGTTTAAGCCATAGCGCGCACTGGGTCGGCTTGAGGGTAACAGCGTTCATAGCGCTGATCACCGAGGTCGCCGCAATCACCAGGGCGAACTGGCGGAAAATCTGGCCAGTAATACCGGGCAAAAAAGCCGCAGGCAGAAAGACCGCGACCAGCGCCATCGTGATGCCCATGACCGGGCCGATCAGCTCGGCCATGGCCTTGATAGCAGCCTCCTTCGGCGGTAACCCCTTTTCGATATAGTACGCACTGTTCTCCACAATGACGATCGCATCGTCCACCACGATGCCGATGGCGAGCACCAAGGCGAAAAGTGTCATGAGATTAATGGTGAATCCGAGGGCAATCATCGCCGCGAATGCGCCGATGATCGTTACAGGCACTGTGGTAGCAGGAACGAGCAAGGCACGGAAACTCTGTAGGAAAGCCATGATCACAACAAGCACGAGAATGCCTGCTATGATGAGCGTCTCATATACTTTGGATACTGCCTGCCGGACAAATTTGGTTGTGTCGAACCGGATGAAATATTTCAGGCCGTCGGGAAAATCCTTGCTCATCTCCGCGAGAGCTTTGTAGACCTGGTTGGCGACGGCAATCGCGTTTGCGTCGGGAAGAGCGAAGACCACGACCTGGGCTGAGTTGAGTCCGCCGAGATTCGCAAAGTTCGAGTAGTATTGCTGCCCCAGATCAACGCGGGCAATATCGCGAACGCGAACGATCTGAGCAGCCGCGCCTGGCACGCTCTTGACAATAATGTTCTCAAACTGGTTGACATCCGAAAGACGCCCGAGACTGTTGATAGTAAATTGGAAGGCCTGACCGGCAGGTACTGGCGGTGCGCCCAATTGTCCTGACACAACCTGAATATTCTGGTCCGCAATCGCGTTCAGCACGTCCTGCGTGGTGAGGTTGAAATCCTGGAGTCTCCTCGGATCCAGCCAGACCCGCATGCTGTAAGGACCGGCCCCGAAAATTCTTACCTGGCCGACGCCCGGCAGCCGCGCCAGCGGGTTCTGGATGTTGATGGCGCCATAGTTCGAAAGGAAAGCAAGATCATACCTGTTGTCATCAGAGTATAGACTCGCCACCAGCAGGATATTGGTGGAAACCTTCTTCACCGTAACGCCCTGCTGGCCCACGGGGCCCGGGAGTAAAGCCAACGAGGTGTTCACATAGTTCTGGACGAGAGCAAGAGATTTGTCAAGGTCTGTCCCCACGTCAAAGGTGACGGTCAGTGTGTACGAGCCATCGCTCGAACTTGTGGAAGACATATAGATGGAGTGCTCAACGCCGTTGACAGCCTGTTCAATGGGCACTCCTATGGTCTCTGCGACGACGGACGCGCTTGCGCCGGGATATCTGGCGCTCACCTGAATGGTCGGCGGCGTTATCGGAGGGTACTGTTCGACCGGGAGTTCGTAATAACTCACAAGCCCGATGATGATAGTTATGACCGCCAGGACATTGGCGAGGATCGGCCTCTCGATAAAGAATTTCGAGATCATGACGAATCCGCCTTTGGCAATAGATCCTGCTTTTGCGGAGTCACCTGCCGACCGGGTATGGCACGTTGAAGACCGTTAATGACTACCCATTCTTTCCCCGTAAGGCCTTCTTCTACGACGCGCAGATTATTTATCTGAGCGCCGAGTCTGACGCTGACCCGTTCTACCACGTTCGACTCATTAACTGTCAGCAGGTATGGGCCCCGCTGGTCGTAGCCGATAGCCTCCTGAAGCGCAAGCAGAGCGACTTTTTCCTTGACAGGGACACGCACACGGGCATAAAGACCGGGGAGAATCTTTCCCTCCGAGTTGGAAAAGATGCCGCGCATCAGTAAGGTACCGGTCGTGGGGGTAAGGCTGATGGACGCGAAATCGAGCTGACCCTCGTGCGGATAAGCTTGTTCAGCGGGCAAGCCTATGAATACAGGCCATGCCTTATTGTAAGCCTTTCCGGGGACCCATTCGGCTTCTTTCATCAGGCGGGCCAGATCCAGATCGCTTATGGTGAAATAGACGTATATGGGATCGATACGGTTGATCAGAGCAAGGACAGTAGCCTGGCCCGACCCGACGTAGTTTCCCGGGTCTACCAGCCTCCTGTCGATACGCCCATCAAAAGGCGCTCTCACCTCGGTGTAGGCAAGGTCAAGCCGCGCCAGGTTTCGCCTCGTTTCAGCAGCCAGGAGATTGGCTCTCCCTGAATCTCTCTGGTAGCGCCAGTTATCTACGTCTGTCTGGGCAGCCGCTTTTTGTTTCAGCAGATTGGAGTACCGGATTAATTCTGTCTCGGCGTACTCAAGTTGTGCTTTCTGCAAAAGAATTGCAGCCTCAGCCTGCCGCAGATTCTCCTCGTACGTGTTCTGCTGTATGACAAAAAGTAGATCATCCCTTTTGACCAGCTGCCCATCCTTGAAGAGAACCTTGTCAAGGTATCCCGCAACTCGCGCCACCAACTGCACGGTCATAAGGGCCTGGGTGTTTCCTGTTAATTCGAGAAAGTCGGTCACCGCTCGCCGGACAGGCTGCGCAACCGTGACTGCCGGCGGAGGCGGTGGAGGCGGCTGTTTCTGACGGCAAGCAATTGAGGCGAGGGCCAATAGAATGAGCAAAAGACATATCCCTCGCCTGAAATCCAAATTCCAACACCCGCAAGCGGGTACCCGAAACTCCAAACAATATCCAACCAGCCGAAGTATCAAAAACGGCCGAGGTGGCTGTCCAATGTTTGAATATTGGAATTTTGAACTTGTTTGGAATTTAGACATTGGAATTTGGATTTTGTCCTCCTCTACCAGTCCGGGCTTCTCATCAATGCGCGGGACTCTTCATCCGGCGCCGGCATATAGGCCGCGGGGCTGAGCAGATGTCCCCAATTGGTGCGCTTCGCCATGGCCTGCCTGATTTCCGGCGGCACCAGATCCATGCCCTCACGGATTTCCCAGCCTCCGCCGAGCGCCTTGTACACCCCTACGAGATTCTGAGCAACACTACCGAGGGTAACTGCCAGGTTATCCTGCTCATTCAAAAGCGCCTGTTGTGCGGTGAGCACCGTCGTGAAGTCGGTAACACCCTCCCGATACTGGATAACGGCCAGGTCGAATGATCGCCTCGCGGCTTCAGCGCTTCTGGCCAGGAAGGCTGCGCGATCTTCCGCTTTCAGGAAACCAGCCAGGTTATCCTCCACTTCCTGCTGAGCAGTAAGCACGGCGTTCTGGTAAGCTATGAGCAGCTGCTGAAATCGCGCGTCCTGGACTCTCACGTTGTTCGTGAGCACGCCATAATTGAAGAGATTCCATTGCGCACTGGGACCCGCCGAATAGGTACGGCTCCTCCACTGGAACATATCAGCCAGCGAAGATCCTCCAAGATTGCTCGAGAGTAACCCGAAAGTCCCGCTGAGCGAGAACGCGGGGTAGAGTTGTGCTTTCGCAACGCCAATCTGGGCACCCTGCGCCATCGCCTGATACTCGGCGCTGCGAATATCAGGGCGACGCCGGAGAAGATCCACAGGTATGCCTATCGCTATCTGAGATGGAGGCGCGGGTATGCTTGAGGATGAACCTGATAAAACATCCGTCAAATCGCCCGGCGTGGATCCGAGCAGCACACTGAGCGCGTCTTTGGCCTGCCGCAGTTGAGCTTCAAGGAGGGGAATTGTAGCCTGCGTATCGTTCAGCAGCGCTGTTGCCTGTTCAACGTCTCTCTGCGAGGTCGTACCTCCATGGAACCGCGCCTCGGCAAGCATTAAAGCCTCGGTCTGGGTTTCTACGTTCTGTCTCGCAATGTCGATCCTCTTTTCCAGCGTCCTGATCAGGATGTAGGAGGTTGCGACACTTGCAGTGAGAGTCACCAGCACATTATCGTAATCTGCAACAGACGCCATCAAGGCTGCGTCGGCTGACTCGATCGCCCGCCTGAACTTTCCCCAGAAGTCGATTTCCCAGCTCGCCGACAACCCTATTTCAGACTGCGCATACGTGAGATTATTACCGACACCAACCGCCTGACTCGTGGCAACCGCCTGAGGGGAATGCTCACTGATCCGGTTGTACTGAAGGGAACCAAAGGCGAGCTGGCTCTGGGGATAGAGTCCTCCAATTGCGATGCCGAGTTGAGCGCGGGCCTCCAGGACTCTGACACCCGCGGCACTGAGGGTGAGGTTCTGGTGGTACGCTGTATCTATAAGAGTATCGAGGACCGGATCTTCAAAGACACACCACCAAGCGTGCTGCTCCAGCGGACCACCTTTGATTCGGCGGTCTCCCGCCTCTATCCACGCAGGCAGAACCTCCGTTTTCGGACGAATGAAATCGGGACCTACCTTCGTGCAACCGACTGAACACAAAAGGCCGAACAGCAATAAAAAGTACAATAGGTATCTCATGTACAGAATCTCTCGCGAGTACATTGCTTCGATAAGGCCGTGAGAGGCTACTCAGATATCTAGTGTCGATGGCACGCAGTGTCAAGATAGCGTCAATGGTGCGCGGAGGCTAACAGGCGCAAACAGCAGATTGGTTCTTACGATGTCGGCGTCGGGTCCGGCTGCAAACTTACCCTGAAAATGATAGACTACAGGTGCCAGAAACAATGGCAAAGGAAAACACATGTCCGGAAAAAGCAAAACAAGAGAATACCTGGAATCGCTTCTTATTGCTGTAATTCTCGCCCTCTTTGTCAGGAGTTTCGTCGTTGAGGCATTTACAATCCCGTCGGGCTCAATGGAGCCCACTCTGCTCGTGGGGGATTACCTCCTGGTGAACAGGCTGAGCTACGTGATGAAAGTACCCTTTACGGACAGAGTGCTCCTCAACCTGGGCAACCCGAACATCGGGGACACAATAGTTTTCCGCTACCCTGAGGATCACACAAAAGATTTTATCAAGAGGGTGATTGCCAGGGGCGGAGACACTGTTGAAATAAGGGACAAGGTAGTGTACGTAAACGGATCAGAGCTACGAGACAAACATGCTTGGTTTACCGACCACGATATCATTCCCCGCAATTCATCAGAGAGGGACAACTTTGGTCCTGTTACCGTGCCCGGGGACTCTTATTTCGTCATGGGTGACAACAGGGATAACAGCCTCGACAGCCGATTCTGGGGTTTTGTGAAGAGGGACGAGCTTGTCGGAAAAGCATTCATTCTTTACTTTTCCTGGAACGGGAGATCAGACGATCTTTTTCACCGCATAAGGTGGGAAAGAATCGCGCACCTGATACGGTAACTTTAGAAACCTAAACTCAGCCTGACTCACACTTAAAGAGCAATACAGAACAGGTATCGATTCCCCTGCTAATCATCAGCGAGCGAGATATTCCAGAACCGAGGATTACCAATTGAAAGTCACGCTACGCCGTATGTCTCGGCAGCATCGCGCAGGCGCACGACGCCGCCATGAGCTTGGCGATAGTGGTGCTTAGTCGTAATGTGAAGAAGGCTTATAGTTAGCTACTTCTCCGCGTAATCATATAGTGGTTTGCCTTTGTCGACGATATGAACGGTAAAGAGCTTGATCGTCTTGTCTCCCGTGACCTTGAGGCCGTGAGGCACGTCACGAAGATTTAAGATAGGTGCGCCAGTGGGAATCGCGATAGGAGGCTTTCCCGGTGACTCGACCATCCCTCCATCCAGGACGTATCCCGCCTCGATTCCATGATGGGTATGCGTGGCCAGCACGTCTCCGGGCTTGTATTCACTAACCGAGAGGACCACTTCCATGCCGGGAGCTCCGGAGAGATCCACACGGCGCAATTCTTTTCGCGCCGCGCTATCTTGCGCCCAACCCAATGAAGCCGTAGCGATCACCAAGGCGAGTCCCAACAGTACTTTCGTTTGAATCCGTGTCACGGCGCCCTCCTTTAGAGCATTCGTATTTTTTTGATCGACCAGCTCTCCCTATACATATTTTCTGCGGTTGCCCGGGAAGAAAGATATGGCATTGCAATATGAAGTCCTTGTAGCATGCGTCAATAGCAAAACCAGAAGTGCATACGGCACGCGCTCACCGTTCTTCATACATGTATACAAAAGACAGCTGAGTTTATGAGTCACGGATTTGAAGCTTGCCCTACATCAATCCATTCAGCAAGCATGGTTGCATAGTCTGCCTCAAGGTGCAATGCAGAGTACAGAAACACGGTTCCAAGGGAACTTCTTGTCTCTTTGATATCCTCATAACTACCTTTGAGGGCCATGTTACTCAAGCATGATTGAATCTCTTCATCGGTCAGTTCAAAAGGCGAATCTTTAAAGACGTTGAGAGGGACTGGACGCGGATAGAGGGCAGAGTTTTCTCGCACTAATTCAGCGATCAATGTCAGAGGACCCGACTGCTTGCGCATCAGAATACCTCCGTACGCTTCGCTCATAAAACGTGTGGAGATGAAGTGCAGCTCACCCCTCGCGTTCTCAAGGCTTACGAGATCTTCATTCTCTTCGAAGGTTCTCTCGATGATGAGCCTGAATCGACTCTCTGTTTCACTTTCATCTGTAACAATGATCTGCTCATCAACCAACGCTTGACGAATCTTTTCTGTTGATGCAAGGGCGCCCGATTGGCTCGTTGCACGAATGATTTCGGCTGCACGCTCAATTGCAAGCCTATCTTCCCGTTGCGCCGCTTCCATATCAATGGATCGGGTATTCATCTATTGGGCACTCATCAGGTAAGGCATACCCGTTCAGGGTAAAAGCTCCTTCTTGCCAAGATTGTCCGCAACTCTCGATAGACCCAACCTCCGGTATACATCAGCCGTGGGGGCCCCAGTGGCTTTATCCCATTTCATTTCTTCATAGTAGATGCGCATGGCAGACTCAATATCATCCTTCTCCATGCGGATAGTGCCTTTGGTGAATGCGGGCTTGTCGGCAGGATCGTGGAAGACCCATTCCGGAATAGTATCGTGTTTCGTTCTCATTTCCTTCGTTCCCATATCACGGATGGTCAAAGCGCGGTGCAGCAGAAAGATGCGTTCAGCCACCTGATCGAGCTCTTCGCGCGATTTCTTATCTCCGGTGGCCAGACTGTAGAGCTTGGACTCCATAGAATCGTCTCCGCTGTACCCGCGCTCTTTCAAAGGCGAGGCCACCCACGGACCCATCCAGTTGCACAGCGAAAGCGAGTCGTGGAGTTCTTTACGAAGCAGGGCCCACTTGGCCATTTTGGCCTTATAGGTGTTCATGCGCGTATAATCACCGATCGCATCGACCGCATCTTCAGACCCCCAGACCTCCTTTGCCAGTCGCTTCTGGACCGCTATCGGCAAACCACTGCGCACAAAGTTACAGTGAGAATGGTTCTGTGCATCACGATTGTACTGCGTGTTGACGATGACACCGCACTGCCCGGCGTCCTCGTTTGCATGGTGTTTGGGATGACCCATCTTCCAGTACATGAGGTTGTGATCTTTTTTCCATTCCTCCTCGGGGATTGACCATTTCTCGAGCGTGTAGCCGGTGCCGAGGCCCAGCACCGTTCCCAACTCGCCCTGCTTCGCTGCGATGCGCGGGAGAAGTTCGAAGAGGAACGCCGGGTCCCCTTTCTCATACTTGTCCCAGGAGTAGCTCTTGAATTCACTCTCTCCCAGTTTGTTCTTCATGATCCCGCTGTAGTAGAGTTTCTGAAAGTCACGCTGCACCTGGCCGTAGTTGCACCAGATGCCCAAATCGTCCGCAAGGTGCATACCCACCATGCACGCCTCAATGCCCGTCTGCCCGCGCAAACCGTCGGGAAAGTTCTTGAAGAACGATTTTCCGAAGAGCAGCCCGACACAGGTGTTCTGCCCCAGCTCGTTGATACCGTACTTCGCGGCAACAGAAGGCACTTTGAGCATGGTGTGGCATCGAATAGGACAACTGGTACACCCATTGCCTCTCACCGTATACTGCCAGGTGAGATCCCCATTGAAAAAGGCCGCATTATTCGTCCGGTAGGCGATGCGATTGAGATCGTGGGGATCGCAGGTCCCGGTGTCGATGGAAGGGTTGGCTGCACCCCATTTGCGACCCCTGGACGCCAGCCATCGGGTCGATGAGTCAAAGTACTCAGCCCATGGCTGAGGGGAATTCGGCACCACGTGCTGGTTATTAGCTCCCAGTAGTGATAGGTGCAGCTTGACCAGTTTCTCCCATTCTTCCTTATTCCCGGCAATGCGGACGCTTCCCGTGCCGCGCATGGCGATGGCCTTCAGGTTCTTGGAACCCAGCACTGAGCCGACGCCTCCTGCAGAATGAGAAACCGAGTTCATGACCACTGACATGGGAATCAGATTTTCGCCCGCCTGCCCAATCGCTGCGACGACTGCTTCCGGTCCCAATTGCTCGGAGATTTCCACCGTGGTCCGTCTGATTCCCTGCCCCCAAAGTGAACGAGCGTCTTTAACCTCAACCTTTGCGTCGGTGATTGAGAGCCATACGGGGCGATCGGCCTTACCTTCGATAATGATGGCGTCGTAGCCTGCATACTTGAGCTCTCCCGCGAACTGACCGCCCATATGGCCCGTGGCTACCAGAGGTTTCGGCCAGCAGGTCGGCCATATAGTGGTGATGGCCGTGCGGCCGTTGCAGGGCGCTCCTGTTCCCGCCAATGGTCCTGTGCCGAATATGATCTTATTGGCAGGCTCTAAAGGCTTGGTTCCGGGAGGAACTTCGTCCCATAGAACCTGATACCCCAAGCCTGTTCCTCCAAGAACGTCTTTATATTTCTCAACCGTATCCTCGGTGCGTGATTTTCCCGTGGACAAATCGACCCGCAGTACTTTAACAGCCCATCCTCCATATCGAGCCATGATATTCCTCCTTGTTTCTACTTCTTGTGACATTCGGTGCAGGCCGTGGCTTTTGCCGGAGGGATTACCGCCGTTGGCACAGCACGAGGTGGCACCTTATCGGTAAAATCGCTCCAGGCCGCGTAGCGCAGGGCTGACGCAGGGCAGGCCTCAACACACTTCGGTTTCCCGTTGCAGAGGAAACATTTGGTCGCTTTGTTTGTATCCGGATCAAAGGACAGCATCTCCCAGGGGCAGGCTCTCTGGCACATCTTGCAGCCAATGCATTTGTCGGGGTCCACCACTCGTGCATTAAGAGGAGGTTTGACCACGATAGCATCGTTGGGACAGGCGTTGGCACAAGGGACCGGATGCGGACATTGCTTGCACAGATCCTGCACGGCCAATCCGTTCCCCCAGTTTCCCTGCCCCCGCTGTCCGGCGTAGACGCTCTTCGGGCCGAAATTGAGATTCCTGCCGACCTTGATCCTTGCGACCGAAGGCTGCGCCTTGCCGTCGTTGAATTCGGTACACGCCAACTCGCACCGCCGGCAGCCCACGCACGCAGTCGGATCGGCGATGACGATACCTTCTGCCTTTTCCATGATAATGAGTGGCTTCGTGTCTGCTCTTGCCAGCAGCGGTCCCAGGGCCGAGATGCCAATGACCGAGATGCCGCTCAGTTTTATGAATTGTCGTCTGGATAATTCACTGTCG
>DATKNH010000122.1 GCA_035541455.1 Syntrophorhabdales bacterium | reverse complement strand
TTCGTTCTCACTTAGTTGCCGCCGCTTTCCAGACGCCCATCTCTTTAAAATATTTTTCCGCACCGGGGTGGAAGGGTACGGCAACTCCTTTGTTGTACTCCTGCAGTTTCAGCTCTTTTGCATCCTGGTGCACTGCAAAATACTCTTCCTTGTGATCAAAAAGGTTCTTGATGAATTTGTAAACCAAGTCGTCGCTCACTCCCGAGTGCGTCCAGATAGTTCCTGTCCAACCCAGGATACGCGTATCATTGTCCAGCCCCTTATAGGATTTCGCCTTTACGACACTTGTGTAGTAACCGGGCTGGTCCGAGATAATCTTTTGAGCAATCTTTTCATCCACCGGCACTATACGGACGTTGTTTCTCGTGGAGAGTTCCAGATAGGAGGGCATGGGATAACCACCCGCCAGGAAACCGCCATCAAGCGATCCGTCCTGGATCCCCTCTATGGTCTCTTTATAGACGAAATAGAAGGGTTTGAAGTCCTCTTTCTTGATGCCATATTGTTGAAGGATGAGAAATCCGGTGTTGGCGACCGAGCTTCCCGGACCGCCTACGCCGATACGTTTGCCTTTGATATCCGCAAAGGATTTGATGGGGGAGTTCGCCGGGACGGCAAGATAGAGGTCAACCAGCTGGTTGTAAGCGATGGCCCTGAGACCGGGAAATGCTTTTCCTGTGTACTCCGCCCTGCCCTTCCATGCATTGTACCCGTCAGTCGATCCGAAATCTCCAAAGGCATCTTTCTTCTGCTGCTGTGCCAGCGCCATGCGCCTCACGATTTCCAGAGTGCCTGTGGTCTGTTCGTGAACAAATTTATACCCGCCTCCCATGTACCTGTTTGTGACCGTGACCTGTCCTGCGACCAGTGTGAACGCACCCCCGCCTGCCGGAGGGCTATAATAGGCGACAAGTTTCTCCTGAGCCGACGCATCCGAATATACCCAGAGGGATGCCAGCAGCAAACATACAACTGCAACACTGATGAAACTTTTCCTTTCTTTCATTTCCTGCCTCCTCATAAATCATCGCGCCAACTGACGATGCGCTCGGTTTCTTCGAACTATAGTCTACTACAGAGTTAGCCCAGTTTTAAAAGCTGCCTTGCATTTCCTTCATAGATTTTCTTTCTGTTCTCGGCGCTGATCGGCAGGTTGTCGAGGATTTCGATGGTTGAGCGGATGTAGGCTGGTCCTTTTTCAGGATCAAAGGGGGAATCGGAAGCAAAGAGCGTCTTATCCGCGCCGAAGAAATCGAGTCCGCACACCGTCGCTGCCTTCGACCCGAAAACAGCAGTGTCCGCATAGAACATGTGGAAATAGTCGAATGGTCTTTTCTTCAGCTTCTTGAGCAGCACACTGTAATCCTCATCGGATGTCCTCGTACCCAACTGGTCCCAGCCGGGGCCGACTCTTCCTTCGAAGTAAGGAATCATCGCTCCCAGATGATGGGTAATGATCTTGAGATCGGGATGGCGATCAAAAAGTCCCGCAAAAACCAGATGGGCCATGGCCACGCTGGTCTCGTAGGGCCAGCCGAACGTCCACCAGATTTCGTAATGGCTTTTCGGTTCACTCTTGTAGTCGGCAAATTCTGCTGTTCTGTAGGGATGCAGCCACACAGGGCGGTCGAGTTCGGCCATCAGGTCGAAGAGTGGCATGGTCTCAGGCTTGTCGAGAGGCCTGCCCAGCACGTTGCTGAATACAAGCACACCCACTGCGCCAAGATCGCCGATGGCTCTCCTCGTTTCTTTCAGGAGTCCTTCAGGATCGTTCATCGGCAGAGACGCGATAAAGCCAGGGAAGCGATCCGGATATTTGGCTACCAGTTCAGCCATTGAATCGTTTGCAAGCTTTGCCAGGTCTGTCGAAACAGGCGGAGGCCCAAAGACCTCGAGTGGGGAGGAGAGGCATATGATCTGCGCGTAATCATCAAAAAGGTCCATGATCTTGAACCGCTCGTCCAGATCGACGAGGCAAGGTATATTTCTAATGCGTTTGTGTATATCTTTTGCATTGGGAGCTATACTCAGCATCTTATCGTAAAATTTTCGCGGGGAGATGTGGTTAAATATGTCGATCTTCATGTATGCCTCCTGGAATAGTTGCTCTGTGGCCTTCCGGAAAGTTTTTTCGTCTGTTCAGAATGGCGGAGTACGGGTAATTTCAAAGGGTGTATCTCAAACACGGGACCATTGTCAAGGCCTGCGGCCCCAAAATGTTGTTGACAAACGCTACTGATGCGCAAAAAAATAAAGATGGAGTTAATCCCTGATATGGGGCATTCTTTCGGATTTCGATATCCGGATCCGGAGCGATGATGCGGAGGTCTGCAATGGTTGATGAATCTGTGAGGAAGAGAATCGCCGCTCAAATCAAGCCGGGCAGGACAGCCCTGGTCGTCGTTGATGTCCAGAACGACTTCTGCCATCCTGAGGGGGTCTTCGGAAGAAGAGGTTTTGACCTCTCTCACGTGGAAAAGTCGGTTGACCGGCTGCTTCCTTTCGTAGAGCAATGCCGCACGTGGGAAATGCCTGTTGTGTTCGTACGGACTATTCACAGCAATTGGACGGATTCGGATTCATGGGTTGGCCGGCTGGCAGGGGCGGGGAGAGAAATGCCCATATGCAGGCCGGAAACATGGGGTGCCGAATTTTACAAGGTTGCTCCCCACGTGGGCGATTTCATCACGACGAAGCATCGCTTCAGCGGCTTCGTCGGGACCGATCTGAACCTGGTGCTGCGCGCCAGGCGGATAGAAACACTGCTCATGACCGGGGTTGCTTCGAACGTGTGTGTGGAAACCACCGCTCGCGACGGCTACAACCTTGACTATCGCATAATTTACGTCGAGGACTGCTGCGGCGCGTTCTCTCTTGAAGAGCACCAATCAGCCATTCTGAACATGAACAAATACTTCGGCGTTGCGGTTGACTCAGCAACATTTTCAGAAATTATGGAGAGTCTTACCTAGAAGCTGGATCGCGGCGCAAGGACCACCTTCACGCGGAGAGCGTGGCTCGGATAAACATCGCACATATGTGCGGCGCGGAAGATGGGTTAAGATTAAGGCTGAGAAAGTTTGGATCCTGGTATTGGAGGTTCTATGACACTAACGCAAGACGAGATAATCCGGATACTCAAACTGGTGGAGGAATCCACGTTTGACGAATTACACCTGGAAACAGGTGAACTGAAGCTGATCGTGAAAAAGGGTGGATGCGAAAGCACTCCGAAGCCCGTCAATGCTCCACACCCGGGACCTGCACCCACCCTCCCCGATCCGGTTCCCACACCAATTGCAAAGAAACAAGAAAAGGCTGCCAGACCGCGTGCAGGCAAGGATAAGGCCACACAAGCAGCCACAGGGCGCGAGGAAATCCCTATTAAAGCCCCATTATTGGGCACAGTCTACAGAAGGCCGGCACCCGATTCGCCTCACTACGTTGAAATCGGTTCTATTGTAAAGGAAGAGGATACGGTGTGCCTTATAGAAGTCATGAAGGTCTTCACCGCGGTAAAAGCGGGGGTACGCGGTCGCATAAAAGAGATACTGGTAGAGACCAACGACATGGTCGAGTATGGGCAGCCGCTCTTCATGGTGGAGCCTGAAACAGGGCTTTCCTGAAAGGAGAGTTGTGGCGCGTATCTCCCGGCTTTTCATCGCGAACCGTGGTGAAATAGCGGTCCGTATTATCAAAGCGTGCAGGGCGCTGGGTATAGAGGCAGTGCTTGCTGTGTCTGAGGCGGACCGCGAAAGCATGGCTGCGCGCATGGCTGACCGCGTCGTCTGCATTGGGCCGGCCCGCGCCCAGGAGAGTTACCTCAGAATAAGCACCATAGTTTGTGCCGCGAAAGGTACCGGGTCGCAGGCGATCCATCCCGGTTACGGTTTTCTGGCCGAACATCCGGACCTGCCAAAAATCTGCGACGAGCAGGGCCTGCTCTTCGTAGGGCCTCCGGAACATTGCATCAGGGAAATGGGAAACAAGCTTCTTGCGCGCAAGATGGTGAGGAGCTATGGAATTCCCGTGATCCCCGGTTCTGAAAAAGTGAGGAACATCAGAGAGGCAGAGCACCGGGCCCGGGAAATAGGTTTTCCCGTTATTCTCAAAGCCGCGGCCGGTGGCGGAGGCCGGGGGATCAAGATCGTGAGTGAACCTTCGCAGCTTTCAACCGTATTCGAAACCGCTGGAGCAGAGGCGAGGACCGCCTTCGGCGATGAAGTGCTCTACCTCGAAAAATATATTCCACACGCGCGCCACATAGAGGTACAGGTTCTTGGGGATGCACAGGGTAATGTGATACATCTGGGCGAACGGGACTGCTCCTTGCAGCGGCGTTACCAGAAAGTGATCGAAGAGGCGCCTGCACCTTCCCTACCTGATGCGCTCAGGCAGCAGATACGGGCGGCAGGCGTAACCATTGCGCGGAACATCGGGTATCGGAGCGCTGGTACTGTCGAGTTTATCTTCGATAAGGAGACACAGAAATTTTACTTCCTGGAGATGAATACCAGGGTACAGGTTGAACATCCGGTTACAGAGATGGTCAGCGGTGTAGATATCGTCAGGGAGCAGATCCGTATCGCCGCAGGCGAGCCGCTCAGCTTTTCTCAATCTATGGTGACTCTCACCGGACATGCCATAGAATGCAGGGTGACGGCTGAAGCACCCGAACGAGATTTTGCCCCCTCTCCGGGCAAGCTGCGAGAGTGGGTAACCCCCGATGGCCCGGGCATACGCGTCGACACCCATTGCTATGCGGGCTATTTCGTTCCACCCTATTACGATTCGCTGATCGCCAAAGTGATCACTCACGGAAAAGATCGTGCTACGGCAATCGACCGGATGAAGTATGCCCTCGAACATTTTGTGATCAGAGGCATCGACACAGTTATTCCCTTTCTGCTCTTCGTATTGAACAGGGACGAGTATAGAAAAGGGGATGTTCACACAAAGTGGTTGGAAGAAGTGCTGGAAGACTATCAGAAGAAATAGATATTGCGCAGTAGTTTTTTTGAAAAGAGGAGCGAATAATGGATCAGGTAAGATTCGTAGACACCACATTCCGGGACGGACATGCGAGTCTATGGGCAGAAGGTATGACCACAGGCATGATGCTCCCGGTCGCCTCCCTGATGGACGCCGCGGGATTTACGGCTATGGAAATCATAGCGACGAGCCACTTCAAGAAATGTGTGCGGGAGCTTCGCGATGACCCGTGGGAAAGAATAAGGCTTCTCTCCGCACGGGTGAAAAAGACACCGCTCGTGCTCATGATGGGCCATAACATCACGGCCTTTGACCTGACGCCGTTCTCGTTACTCAAACTCTTCATGGAACGTATCGCTGCGGCAGGCATAAACCAGATAGAGTTAATGGATGCAGCGAACGATATGACCTTCAGGATCCCTGAATGCGTCGGATTTGCAAAAGAAGTCGGATTGAAGGTGTCGCTCGCACTCATCTATTCGTATTCACCCAAGCATTCGGATGCCTATTACGCCCAAAGAACAAAGGATGCGGCAAAGCTGAAACCGGACGTCATCTACCTCAAAGATTCGGGTGGGCTGCTCACGCCGGAGCGCGCCCGTACCGTGATACCGGCCATGCTGGCATGCACGGGCGGGATACCGCTGGAATTGCACTCCCACTGCACCACGGGACTGGCCCCCATCTGCTATCTTGAAGCAGTCAAGGCCGGTTGCCGGACGATCCATACGGCCATCCCCCCCCTGGCGAACGGCTCGTCGCAACCCTCTATATTCAACGTGATAAACAATCTTCGCATGCTGGGCTACGATATCGCCGTAGACGACCAGGCGCTCCTCCCCGTGGCAAGCCACTTCACCTACATTGCGAAACGGGAGGGGTTGCCGATCGGCGTTCCCCTCGAATATGACGAGTACCAGTACATCCACCAGGTGCCCGGCGGTGTGATCTCCAATCTCAAGCATCAACTCACGCAGATGCGCATGCAGGATAGGCTCAACAAGGTTCTCGAGGAGATTGTGCAGGTAAAAGAGGACCTCGGGTATCCGATCATGGTCACACCCTTTTCGCAGTTCGTCGCGAGCCAGGCCGCAATAAACATCATGACCGGTGAAAGATACAAGCAGGTCACGGAGGAGATAATCATGTATTGCCTCGGGTTCTGGGGACAGGAAGCAAGCTCCGAGGTGAAGCCGAACATTAAGGATAGAATATTGAATCTCACCCGAGCGAAGGAACTCGCCACCTTCGTACCCCCGCAGCCGACGATAGACCAACTGCGGCAGAAACTTGGCGGCTCTGGCATGTCTGACGACGAGCTGATACTCAGGTTCATCGTCCAGGAGGAAAAGGAGATACAAGCCATGCGCGCTGCGGGACCTCCGAGAGAATACCTTACGTCTGCCAATCCACTGGTGATGATTATCCAGGAACTGCTGCGAAAGGAAGAGCTCAGTTACGTGCACGTCAGCAAAGGCGACTTCTCATTAACGCTGCAGAAGCATGCTTGAGCGATGCTATATGCCGGAACACTCTTTCCCTCCTGCTCGGCTCCGGGCGGCAGAAAAGAGTTGACAGTGGCAAAGGCGCACATCTATCATCTACATATTTCAAAAAAGGAGGAACGTTACATGTTCAGCAAGGGGAGATGCATATTGATATGGGGATTGGTACTGGCAGTTACTCTGGCGTGCGGCGGAGTGGCGCAGACAGCGGAAAGGCCACCTATCAAAGTCGGCCTCCTCCTTCCCTACACCGGCACCATGCCTCTTCAGGCAAAAGGTGTCAGTGACGGTGTGGAGCTTTACTTCGCTCAGATAGGGCAGAAGGCGGGTGGTCGGCCCATTCAGGTGATAAAAGAGGACGATGAGAATAACCCAACGGTGGGGTTGACCAAGGTCAAGCGGCTCGTGGAGCAGTATAAGGTGGATTTTGTCGTGGGCCCTGTGAGCAGTGCTGTGGCTCTCGCGATCCATGACTATCTCCGGGGCCAGAAGGTTATTCAAATCAATCCCGTTGCCTTTACCAGGGAATTAACCTCACCCCAGAAGTGGAGCCCCAATATATTCCGCGTGGTCGAGACGACCGATCAGACCAACTACTCGATGGGCAAGTGGATGTACAAGAGTACGCCGTATCGCAATATTGTCATTACAGCCTCTGATTTTTCAGCGGGACACCACAGCGTAGAAGCCTTCAAAGCCGGATTTGAAGAGGCTGGTGGAAAAATCATCAAAGAGGTCTACCCAAAATTGGGCACCATGGATTTCGCCTCGTTCCTCACCGCGATAGACATCAAAGGGGCGGACGCTGTGTACGCATGGTACGCGGGTACGGATGCGGTCCGTTTCGTACAGCAGTATCAGGAATTCGGCTTGAAGAAACGGCTTCCTCTTTATGGATACGGTGTGATAGCCGACGATCCCTACCTGCCCAGTATGGGGGACGCCGCTCTTGGCATCATCACGAGCTGTCACTATGCCTGGACGATAGACACCCCCGAGAACAATGCCTTCGTGAAGGCGTATCAGACAAAGTGGGGTGAGGTCCCATCCAGGTATAGCGAATTCGGCTACGTCTCTGCCCAGTGTATCGCTGCAGCAGCGGATGCCTTGAAGGGTAACCTTGACGCTACCGCGCAGGTAGCTGAGACCATCAAGAAGGTCGCTCCCAAAATCGAGACGCCGTCGGGCCCTCTCGCCTTCGATCAGTATAACCAGAGGATCGTGAATGTCTATGTGGAGAAGGTGGAAAAGCGCGATGGCAAGCTGGTCAATGTTGTGATTGACAAGATCGGCAAAGTGGCCCAGACAGATGCCTGGAAATGGTGGAACAAGTGAAGGGGAGAAGACGTTGCGAGTTACGAGTTTCAGGTTAAAGACGGGAACGGTTTTGTACTCAATGCTACAAATGCTAAACCATGTAAAAGGAGCATAAACATGGCAAATCGAAAGAGCAGACTGTTCTTGATTTGTCTGGCTGTACTGATCGGGCTTTCTGTAGTGGCGGGTTCGGGCGCGATGGCAGCAGACAAGCCGCCCATTAAGATCGGGCTGCTGCTTCCTTATACCGGCACCATGCCCTTTCAAACAAAAGGGGTTAATGATTCGGTGGAGCTCTATTTCGGCGAGCTTGGCATGAAAGCCGGGGGTAGACCGATTCAGATCATTAAAGAAGATGACGAGAATAATCCGACCACGGGCCTCACCAAGGTACGCCGGCTGGTAGAGCAGCAGAAGGTAAACTTTATAGTAGGACCGGTGAACAGCGCCGTAGGACTGGCCATACAGGACTACGTCCGCAAGCAGAACGTCATACTTCTGAACCCGGTTGCCAATACGAGAGAGCTGACAGGGCCAGACAAATGGGCCGAGAACGTTTTCCGTACTGTCGAGACGTCCGACCAGTGTAACTACCCCATGGGCGCGTGGATAATCAAAAACACACCTTACCGCAACATGGCGATAACAGGTTCCGATTTTGCTGGCGGACATCATAACGTTGAAGCTTTCAAAGCCGGCTTCGAGGCAGCCGGAGGCAAGGTAGTTAAAGAGATTTTCCCAAAATTGGGCACCATGGATTTTGCTCCTTTCCTGAGCGGGATGGAAAAGGGAATAGATGCCACCTACGCCATGTACGTCGGGACGGATGCTGTCAGGTTTGTTCAACAGTACGAGGAATTTGGCATCAAGAAACGGATTCCCCTGTACGGCTTTGTGACTATAGCCGATGACCCGTATCTACCCGGCGTAGGCGACGCTGCAATCGGCCTTATCACCAGCAGCCATTACCCGGTCAATTTAGATACGCCTAAGAACAAGGCATTTGTTAAATCGTACACGAGCAGGTATGGCCATCCTCCTTACCGTTACAGTGAATATGGCTATACAGCAGCCAGCATGATCGGCGCGACCATCGAGGCTTTGAAGGGCGATGTGGAGGACAGCGCGCGGACAGCTAAGGAGATGAAAAAAACCGCTAATACACTGGAAATGCCTTCAGGTCCTCTTGCGTTTGATCAGTATAACCAGAGGATCGTCAACATGTACGTGGTGAAGACGGAAAAACGTGACGGGAAGCTGGTCAATGTCGTTGTCGACAAGCTCGGCAGGGTGGCTCAGACAGATGTTTGGAAATGGTGGGTGAAGTAAAAGGGGTTCAAGCGTTCGGGGGTGCAAGAGACCAAACCGCACAAGGCTTGGCAGTCAGCAGCTCACCTGGCAAACGGTAGCTCCGCCGGACACGCGAATCACGAGAAAGGAGTCAGGGATGTCATCAAAGAAAGGGAAATGGATTTTTGTGTGTCTGGTTGTCTTCATAGCCGTATTTGCTATGACCGCTTCAGATTCGCTCGCAGCGGAAAAGTCACCCATTAAAGTTGGTCTGCTTCTTTCGTACACGGGTATTGCTCCTCTCCAGGCAAAAGGTTCTTCCGATGGAGCAGAATTCGCCTTTGATGAAATTCACCGGAGAGCGGGTGGCCGCGCAATACAGGTGTTGAAGGAGGATTCGGAACTCAATCCCACCGTGGCGCTCACGAAAGTGCGCCGGTTAATCGAAGAGCAGAAAGTCAATTTCATAGTGGGTCCGGTCAGCAGCGCCGAAGCTTTGGCCATTTATGACTACGTGCTCAAGAGCAACGTCATATGGATTATCCCGTGCGCATTCACACGCGAATTGACATCACCTGAGAAAGCAAACGAAAAAATGTTCCGGACAACAGAGACATCGGACCAGGGCAATTACCCGATGGGAAGATGGGTAATGAAGAACACGAATTGGCGCAACGTGGTCGTGACCGGTCAGGACTATAAAGCAGGGCACGATTCGGTTGATGCGTTCAAGGCAGGCTTCACTGAAGCCGGGGGGAAAATCCTCAAAGACGTCTATCCTAAAATGGGCACTATGGATTTTGCGCCCTTCCTGAGCACGATCGACGTGAAAGGCGCAGACGCCGTCATGGCCTGGACAACGGGCACCGATGCCATTCGATTTGTGCAGCAGTACGAGGAATTCGGGCTCAAGAAAAGGCTGCCTCTTTTTGGCGGCCAGGTGGCACTGGTAGATGACCCTTACCTTTCCCAGATAGGGGACGCTGCCCTGGGTATACTTTCTCAAAGTCACTATCCACCCACACTTGATACACCCAGGAACAGGGCCTTTGTAAAGGCATATACGGCAAAATATGGCGAGACGCCCTCACGATACAGCGAATATGGCTACACTGCCGCGAAAATGATTATTGCAGGCATTGAAGGAACCAAAGGAAATGTTGAGGACGTATCACCATTGGCAAAGGAGATAAAGCGGGCGTCTTCTTCGGGCAAGATAGAAACGCCGGCAGGAACGCTGGCCATCGATCAATACAATCAGCGGATCATAGACGTCTATATTGTGAAGGTGGAGAAAAAAGAAGGCAAACTGGTAAACGCAGTCATAGACAAGTTAGGCAAGGTATCGCAGGTCGATACGTGGAAATGGTGGAATAAGTAATAACAGGTCTCACACGCATGCGCAGCCATGTCTGCTGATGCGGGCGAGACAATTGAAAGTCGTGGCATAAGGCAGAATAAGTAGTTGACAAATTTCCGGGCAGCGTGGTACTACAAAACCGGGAATGGATCAGAAGCCGGGCAGATAGCTTTCCGTGTCATCGAAAGCGTCTGTATTCGCGCCTTGAACTGACAATCAAAACCCGTACACCAAGGAGGCGTCAGATGCATTATCAAAAAAAACTCTTGTCATTTCTGTTTCTCGGAAGCTTAATCATCGCTCTACTGGTGATCACAGGATCGCCTTCAGTGGCAGCAGATAAAGGCCCGATTAAGATCGGATTACTCCTTCCCTATACTGGAACCATGCCATTACAGGCAAAGGGAGTCCAGGACGGCGCAGAGCTTTACTTTGATGAGATCGGCAGGAAGGCAGGAGGCCGGCCGATTGAGATCGTCAAAGAGGATACCGAGTTGAGCCCCACCACAGGCCTGACCAAGGTGCGTCGCCTTGTGGAGCAGCAGAAGGTTCAGTTTGTAATAGGTCCGGTGAGCAGTGCCGTGGGCCTTGCTATTCACGATTACGTGCGCGCGCAAAAGGTGATTCAGATCAACCCCACTGCATTCACCCGTGAATTGACGTCTCCGCAGAAGGCAAGCCAGAACATCTTCCGCGTCTGTGATACGACCGATGAGAACGCCTACCCCATGGGGAAATGGATGTACAAGAACACCAATTACCGGAACATAGTGGTGACCGGATCTGATTTCGCTGCGGGGCACCACACCCTCGAGGCTTTTACTGCAGCATTTCAGGCTTCCGGAGGAAAGGTGATCAAGGAAGTTTATCCCAAATTGGGCACCATGGATTTTGCTCCTTTCCTCGCCGCAATCGATGTGAAAGGCGCGGATGCAGTCTTCGGTTTCTATGCCGGAACAGATGCGGTCAGGTTCGTGCAGCAGTACCAGGAATTCGGTTTGAAGAAGCGGCTTCCTCTTTACGGCCATGCGGCGATGGTCGACGACCCGTATCTCCCTTCAATAGGAGATGCCGCGATCGGACTCATCACCAGCGGCCACTACACGTTCATGATAGATTCGCCAAAGAACAAAGCCTTCGTGAAAGCTTACAATGCCAAGTATGGTGAAAATCCATCCCGCTACAGTGAGTTCGGATATGTCTCAGCGCAGGTGATTGGAGCTGCAGCCGAGTCTCTCAAGGGCGACGTGGATGATCCTCAGAAAGTAGCAGCCGAGATAATGAAAGTTTCGGCAAAGATCGAAACACCTTCCGGTCCGCTTGCCTTCGACCAGTACCATCAGAGAGTGATCAACATGTATGTGCTCAAGACGGAAAAACGGGATGGAAAGCTGGTCAACGCCGTTCTGGACAAGATGGGCAAAGTGGCTCAAGCCGATGTCTGGGGTTGGTGGAACAAGTAAGTAATGGCCTTTGTCCTGACCCAGACCATAAACGGTGTCGTCTTCGGTATGCTGCTTTTTCTGCTGGCAGCAGGGCTCACTCTCATGCTGGGCACCATGAGGATCGTCAATCTCGCCCATGGATCTTTCTATTTGCTGGGCGGTTACATCGGCTACACGGTCGCGCAATATACACACAATTTTTTCCTGGCGTGCATGGCCGGTCTCATCAGCATCGGAATACTCGGAATAGTCTCCTATAAGACGGTGCTCGAAAAGAAATTCGCGAGTGAAACACTGGCCCAGGTGTTGCTTACATTCGGCATGCTCCTTATCATCAGCGATGTGTGTCGTTGGGTTTGGGGTGGAAACCCTCTCGCAATCCCAAAACCGGAACTGCTGCAGGGTACGGTCTATCTCGGCAGCATCGTGGTTCCCTACTATCGCCTTGCAGTGATCGTTATCGGCGCGCTCATACTGATTTTTCTCTGGTGGTTCCAGGAAAAAACGAAATATGGCGCGATCGTCCGGGCCGGCGTGGATGATGCGGAAATGGCCCAGGGCATAGGCATTAACATCTCACTCGTCAAAACACTGGTATTCAGCCTGGGCGCACTGCTGGCAGGTCTGGCCGGTGTTATAGGCGGCCCCTTTGTCGGATTGAGTGTCGGACTCGATATTGAAATATTATTGCTCGCAATCGTCGTGGTCGTGATCGGCGGAACAGGAAGCCTACGGGGAGCGCTTGTCGGGGCGCTTCTCATAGGACTGATCGATTCTTTTGGTAAGAGTCTTCTCCCGGAGCTATCCATCTTCACGCTCTTTGCTGCGATGGTCGTGGTACTGGCAATCAAACCAAGCGGCCTTTTTGGAACAAAATGAAAAAGGGTAGACCGGTCATCACCCTTCTCATAGTGCTTGCCCTGCTCTGCGCGGCGCCCCTTTTCCTCCCTTCCTACTACACGGGGCTTCTCACCTTGATTCTCATCTATGCGATTTTCGCAATGAGTCTCGATATCCTGCAGGGTTATACAGGGCTTGCCTCATTGGGGCATGCTGCCTTCCTTGGCACGGGCGCGTACATAGTCGCTATCATCAACGTCAAGATATTTCATGGCCCCCACTTCGCCATCGAGCTCTTCGCAGGAGTGCTCTCCGCAGGGATCGTTGCCGCACTCTTCGGCCTGATCGTCCTGCGAAACACGGGTACCTACCTTTTGATGATCCTCCTGGCTTCATCCATGATGCTTTGGGGTATCGCGTTCAAATGGCGCTCATTGACCGGAGGCGATGACGGGCTCCCGGGCATTGCACGTCCTGACCTCTCGTTCGTGCACTGGAATCTGCACACTACAACCCATTTCTATTATTTTGTCCTCCTCTTCTTTGTGATTGCAGCATTACTGATGTATCTCGTTGTGCGTTCCTCTTTCGGCCACACCCTGCTGGGCATTCGAGAAAGCGAGACGCGCATGACTGCGCTGGGCTACAATGTCTGGCTCCAGAAGTACATCGCCTTTATCGTCTCGGGGATTTTTGCCGGCCTCGCGGGAGTGATGCTCGTCTATTACAACGGCTTTGTGAGCCCTTCCGAACTCCACCTCGTCACCTCTGCAGAGGTGCTTATAATGGTGATCCTGGGAGGAGTGGGCACCCTGTTCGGACCTGCACTGGGTGCAGGTATCATTATACTGATCAAGAATTTCGTGAGTGGCTACACCGAGCACTGGATGATTATCCTGGGCGCACTTTACATGGCAACCGTAATGCTGGCGCCCCAGGGCGTGTACAGGCTGTTCAGGCGATCGCAAAAGTGAGGCTCTTCCTTGGATGCGCTTGTAGTTGAACATCTCACAAAAGACTTTGGAGGAGTTCGCGCAGTAAACGACGTCTCCTTCACGGTGACGCCAGGGGAGAGACTCGCAATCATCGGACCCAATGGAGCGGGCAAGACCACCCTCTTTCAGTTGCTCAGCGGAATGCTCACCCCCACTGCCGGAAGAATTTTTGTTTTCGGCAAGGATATCACAAAATTGCCCGCTCACCGGCGAGCCGCGCTGGGTATAGGGCGCACGTTCCAGATCACCAATCTTTTCCTAAACCTCACGGTGCTGGACAATGTGCTGCTGGCGCTGGAGGCAGGAGGAATGACGAGGTACAACCTGGTGCGTCCTGTCTCCTCGTATAAGCATCTCCTCACGCAGGCGGAAGCTATACTGCATCAATGGAACTTATCGCACAGGAAAGACGTGCCTGTCCGCAGTCTCTCTTACGGGGAGCAGCGCCAGCTGGAGATCATGCTGACGCTCTCGCAGAACCGGTCCTTCCTGCTGCTGGACGAGCCCACCTGCGGCTTGTCACCGGACGAGGCGCAAAGCTTCGTGTCCATCATCCGCAGCTTTTCACGCGATTTCACCGTACTGCTCATCGATCACGACATGGACGTGACCTTTGGAATCGCAGAAAAGGTAATGGTGCTGCATTACGGCACGGTCGTAGCCTTCGGTTCGCCTGAAGAAGTGAAAGGCAATGCGCAGGTGCAGGAAATATACATGGGTGTGGACTGATGAGCCTCCTCGAAGTCCGAAACATACATACATATTACGGAGACTCGCACGTACTTCAAGGCGTCAGCATAAACGTTGAGAAAGGCAAGGTCATAGCCATACTGGGCAGGAACGGGGCGGGTAAAACCACGTTACTGCGCTCGATTATCGGTTTCACACCGCCTCGCCAGGGCAACATCATTTTCAAGGGACAGGACATCACTCAGCTGAGCATCTATCGTATTGTCAGAATGGGAATCGGCCTCGTACCCCAGGGAAGGCGCACATTCCCTTCCCTTACGGTCAAAGAGAATCTGGACATCGCGGCTCAAGGCGGAAGCAACGCGCGCTGGTCTATAAATGAAATATTCTCAACGTTCACCAACCTTGAGAAGCGATCGTCGTCAAGGGCAAGAACGTTAAGCGGCGGTGAGCAACAGATGCTTGCGTGCGGTCGCGCACTCATGGGTAATCCGGATTTACTCCTCATGGATGAACCGACCGAGGGCCTTTCACCCCTTCTGGTTCGTGAGGTACACCGCATTATCAAGGAAATCAAAGCCCAGGAGCTTTCATTGCTCCTGGTAGACCAGGATTCTGCCTTCGCACTCAAAATAGCCGATTACGTGTACATCATGAGCAGAGGGGCCATTGTCTGGGAATCCGAGCCGGAGAAGTTGAGAGAGAATCCGGAGATACGCTCGCGCTATCTCGGCGTGTAGAAGCAATTCAAACCGCGATGTGCAGGAGATGCTGCTACGACCTGCGAGGGAGTGTCGACGAGAGCGTGCCCGGCTTTTCCCGGAGTATTTCGAGCAGCTTTTCCGGCGGATTGTTGGCGAGGATCTCCCGGAACTGGGTGCGATAGTTGTTAACCAGGCTCACGCCCTCGATCACGACGTCATAAACCTTCCACTCTGCCCCTTCCCTGATAACCCGGCAGCTTACGGGAATCTGACCGCTTTTCGTGGTGACGACAGCTTGAACCTCGAAGGCTGTATCCGATAGAGGCACTTCCTTGATGAAAGTAATTTGCTCGTTGCTGTAAGTCGTAACCCTATCAATGTACGTATCCTTGAGGACGGACCTGAAAAGCTGAACGAATTCCTTGCGCTGCTCGATCGTGAACGTATTCCAGTTGAGCCCCAGGGTCCTTTTCGAAAGTTCCACGTAGTCAAACAGTTGATCGACAATGGCCTCGATCTTTTGTTCTTTTACCTTTCTTCCCGATTCGCCCTGGAGTTTGGGATCACGCAGTATCTGGAGCACACTGTCAACATTTCTCTTCACCGTGTCGAGTGGAGCACCGGCAAAAAGCATTCCCGGAAGCCCCGCTAGTGCAATACACATCAGTCCCGCGAGCCAGGCTTGCATGGTATGCGTCTTCCTGAGTTGACAATAACTGTGCAGCCTGAAACCATTTCCTGTTTGACACGTCTCTCGTGTATATCTTTTGCACCTTCCCACGGATAGAGCCCCATGGATCATAGTGTACAGTAAAGATATTATAAAATCAGGCGGCATTCTCTTATCGCAGCAACATACGTGCCAAATAACATCGAGATTTGAAATCCCCGTTCACAGAAACTGCGTATGCTTGTAATACAAAGGTACCGCTTGTCACGGGTAATGTACAATGCCAGCAACTCCAGCGAAAGGAGAGCCCGGCGCATTGTTCCTGCTGGACACTACTCTTGCTTGTTCCCGGTTGATTACGCGATAATGTACCTTTGGGAGTTATTTGCCACAAAGGGAGAATAGCATGGCCTACACGCATAACGTCGTTCGTAGATCGAGCCCCCCGAACGGAAGACACAGGTCTCCTAACAAGGCTAAGAAACGAGCCGAAGCAGGCGCTCGACCTGAGCGTGGATCATGGATGGTTCACGCAGACAAAGATGACCTTGTGTCGATTCTGGATAAACTACCGGTCGGAGTTGCTGTACTCGGGAGCCCCACCGGCAACGCCCTCTACATAAACAATCAGATAGTTGACACGCTCGGCTATACCCTTACCGAAACGCCCTCAACAAAGTCGCTGATGAAGAAGGCCATCCCTGACCGGAAGGCGAGAAGCGAGGCCTACAGGGCGTGGAGACACGTTGTCCGCTCCGGCAGCGGTGAACCGCGGGTACAACCTTACATTTGCGCAGACGGGACAATCCGAACCTTTGAGCACCGGAGCGTCGTGCTCCGGAAGGATCTCATTGTGAACCTGTGGATCGACGTCACGCGTCGCGAGGTGGCCGAAGCCCAGTTGAGGGAAAGCGAGTCACGATTCCGATCTTTTTTTGAGAACTCCTCCGACCCGTTCGTGCTCTTCGATGGAGAGCGGGTGGTCAACTGCAATCGTGCGGCCCAGAATATGTTTGGCTATGAGGACAGAAAAAAAATAATCGGCGCCACGATGGAGAAGCTCTCCCCCAGGAAACAGCCCGACAGCACCCTCTCTTCCCTGCAAGCCCGTGCTCTTTTCAAGTCCGCGCTGAAGAGGGGCAGCAACAGGTTTGAATGGGTTGCGCTACGCAATGATGGCATGAAAATTCCCGTAGAAGTTTCGATCACCACAATCACGCTGGGAGGCAAAACTCTTTTGTTTGCCGTGCTCCGTGACACAACGGCATGGAAAGAGGCTCAGCACGCCCTTCTGCACGCCAAGACCGATCTCGAAACGAGGGTAAGGGAGCGCACGGCGGATCTTGCCTCGGTGAATGAGCGTTTGCGGAAGGAAATAGAGGCGCGTAAGAAGATTGAGCAAGAAGTGCGTAAGTCACGAGAGGATCTGCGGAATCTCTCAGAACATCTCCAGCAGATACGGGAGAGGGACAGGGCCGATATTGCCCGTGAGGTGCATGATCAACTGGGCCAGGCTCTCTCTGCCGTGGTCATTGACCTCGCGTGCCTGCGGGAACAGCTACCCCCGGAGCAGGAGGGACGAAGACAGGTCCGCGCGATAGAAGCCAAGATCAG